>DATGXU010000038.1:0-20856 GCA_035298685.1 Magnetospirillum sp.
GAGCCGATGAACTGGTCGCCGACCAGCCGGGTTCCCAGCTCTTGCGCGATGATCACCGACCGCCGCCGGGCTTCGTAATTGTCGCAGGTGCGGAACAGCAGCACGAAAAAGTCGCTGCCCTGGCGGCCGAAGATGTTGCCGGCGCCCAGATGCATGTTGATGACGCCTTCGGCGATCATCATCACCTTGTCGGCCACCTTGGACCAGCGGTCGCCCACCGCCTCGCGGAATTCCACCAGCGAGACGATGTGCAGCTTGACCTGGAAGGCGCCCTCTTCCTCTTTCGCCAGCTGTTCGGTGAACAGCCGGAAGGTGTCGTCGGTCAGCCGCGCGGGCGCCTTCGCGGCCTGGGTCAGCGCCTCTTCCATCAGGCGCTTGACCTCGTCCTGCTCTTGCTGGCTGCGCTTCACCACCCGCCGCGCCGCATTGGCGATGGGGGCGGCGATGCGCGACAGCAGGCCGGTCCGCGACCGCTTCTTGCTCATGGTCGCGCGCTTAGCCGATTTCCGCCCGGTACTGTGCCGCCAGTTTGACGTAGTTCTCGGCCGAGCGCGGGAAAAACGCGGCATCCTCGGGCTTCAGTTCGCGCATCATCTTGGCCGGGTTGCCGGCCCACAGCTCGCCCGACTTCACCCGCTTGCCCGGCGTCACCACCGCGCCCGCCGCCACCATGGCGCCCGATTCCACCACGGCGCCGTCCAGGATGGTGGCGCCCATGCCGACGAAGCAGCCGTCTTCCAGGGTGCAGGCGTGCAGCACCGCACCATGGCCGATGGTGATGTCGGAACCGATATAGGTGCCGAACTTGCCCGAGGTCACATGGACGATGGTACCGTCCTGGATGTTGGTGCGCTCGCCGATGCGGATTTCATGGACGTCGCCGCGAATGACCACGTTGAACCACACATTGGTGCCCTTGCCGATCACCACGTCGCCGATGACGGTGGCGTTGGGGGCGATGAAGCATTCGGGGTCGATGGTCGGAAGCGTGCCCTGATAGGGCAGGATCAGGCCGGGCATGACAACTCCTTACGGGAACAGCGGCTGCTGGTCGAGGTTGGTGGTTTCGGGCAGGCCGAACATCAGGTTCATGTTCTGCAGCGCCTGGCCCGAGGCGCCCTTGACCAGATTGTCGATCACCGAGGTGATGATGGCCCGGCCGGGCAGGCGGTCGTCGAAGGCGTTCATCAGGCAGAAGTTGGAGCCGCGCACGTGCCGGGTGGCGGGAACGGCACCTTCGGGCAGCACGCCGATGAACGGCTCGTCCTTGTAGACCCGCTCCAGCTCGGCGCGCAGGTCCGCCGCCTTGGCGCCCTTGGCCAGCCGCACGTAGATGGTCGACAGCATGCCCCGGCTCATGGGCATCAGATGCGGGGTAAAGGCGACCAGCACCGGCTTGCCGGCGGCTTCGCCCAGTTCCTGCTCGATCTCGGGGGCATGCCGGTGGCTGGCGACGCCATAGGGGTGGATGCCCTCGGTCACCTCGCAATACAAATTGGCTTCCTTGGCGGCGCGGCCGGCGCCCGAGGTGCCCGACTTGGCGTCGATGATGATGTCGTCGGTCAGGATCAGGCCGGCCTTGATCAGCGGCACCAGCGGCAGCTGCACCGAGGTCGGATAGCAGCCGGGATTGGCCACCAGCCGGGCGTTGCGGATGGCCTCGCGCTTCAGCTCGGTAAGGCCGTAGACGGCGGTCTGCTGCAGTTCCGGCGCCTTGTGGGCGTGGCCGTACCACGTGGCATAGGCATCCAGGCTGGTGAGGCGGAAATCCGCCGACAGATCGACCACCGAGACATGCTCGGGCAGGCCGGCGATGACTTCCTGGGTGGTGCCGTGCGGCAGGCAGCAGAACACCGCGTTGATCTTGTCGAAATCGACGTCGCCGATGGCGACCAGATCGGGCAGCTTCAGCTTGCCAAGGTGGGGAAACACCGAAGCCAGCGGCTGGCCGGCCTTGCGGTCGCCGGTCAGCGCGGCAATGCGGAATTCCGGATGGCCGGCCAGCATGCGCACCAGTTCGGCACCGGTATAGCCGCTGGCTCCCAGAATGGCGACGCGCACCTCGGACATCTCAAAACCTCCGCTCTCACCTTAAAAACAACGTGGGTGCGGACGATAGCAGGGGTGGCGGCCCGTGAAAACCTTCTCCCGCTTGGGACGGGGCGGAAAATGGGGGGCTATTGCGTGCCGGGATGGGAATCCGCCTGCGGGGTGGGCTGGGGCTCGCGCCACACCGGCGCGGTCTGGCCGCGCACCACATAGGGCACGTTGCCGTCGGCGTTGGGCGGCGGGCTGGCCAGGATGGGGCCGGAATGGGGGGCGTAATTGTCGGTGAACGGCAGCGGCGCATGGGACGGGCGCGGCGGGCTGGGCTGCGGCCAGTCGGGGTGTTCGCCCGGCGCCGGGGCCAGACGTTGGTCGGCGCACGCCGCCAATGCCAGCGGCAGGGCAAGCAGCAGCAGGGTCTTTTTCATCGGCAATCCCCTATTTCCACGTGCGCATCAGGCCCGACATGGTGTTGTAGGCCAGGTTGCGGGCGATGTTCGACAGCTTCGGCGGCTTGCGGCGGCGCTCGTACCCGGTGGCGGTGGCGCGGTATTTGTCCTCGCCCTGCGGACCGAAGGATTCGTCGGCGTCATCGGCATCGTTGGGATCGACGAAGCCATGGTTGGTGGCCAGCACCGGCTTTTCCGGGTTCCATTCGCGCAGGTTCTTGGAATTGACCATGGCGACGATGGCGCCGGTCTTGATGTCCAGGATGCGTGCTCGCAGCTCATAGCCGGTACTGGAGCGCCAGTTGGGCGCCACCAGGATTTCCAGCAGGTAATCGGCCTTGCCCTGCAGGCCGCGCACCTCGACGGTCTTTTCGCTCGACGTCGGCTCGTCGGCGGCGGCAAGGCGCATCATGGCGCCACGATCGACGACGACGGCGCCGGCTTCCAGGAAGGGGGCCAGGAAAGCGTCCTGGAACTCCCATTCGAAGCTCTCGCCGACCATGCCCCGGCGCGGATCGGCAATGCGGCGCTGGACCTCGAGCGTGTTCTGGCTGGTGGACGACTGGTTCAGGGTGAACTCGCCCGACATGGACGAGTTCGACTGGCTGCCGCTGGTTACCCGCACGTCGGAATACCAGTCGGACAGCGCCTCGGACAATTGGCGGTTCCAGTACAGCGCCAGCCGGGGGCGGCCGTTGCGGGCATAGGTCTGGGCGAAATCGGCCACCGTCGCCGGTTGTTCGGCGAAGGCGCCGCCCGCCCTCTGGGGCCGCCCCATCACCTCGCCGTCGCGCACCGGCGGGCCGACCGGGGCCGGCGGTTCGTAAGGCGGCACGCCGCCCGCCGCTTGCGCCCATGCGACGGCGGGGAACAGGGTTCCGGCGGCGACGGCCGCAAGGGCAAGGCGGCGCAGCGGCATCAGCGGGTCTCCTTCAGTTCCACCATGTAGTACTGCACGGTGTGCGTGCCGGTGGACGATTCGCTGTAAGTATTGAACGTGCGTGGGGCGAGATTAAGGCGCTTCCAGGCGCTGACCGGTTCCGACGGGGTCTGGCCCTGGTCGTAGAACTGGGTGCGCGCCTCGACGTTCAGCGGAAAGTCGGTGCAGTTGACGATCTGGCCGACCACCTTGACCGTGCCTGTGGGGGTGCGCTGGGCGCTGACTTGGCGCACGAACAGCTTGTTGATGACGGTGTAATCGGTGATCGAGATGGAATTCAGCGGCATTTCCAGCATGGGCGACGGCTCGCCCGGTGCGGCGGCGGGCAGGGCGACCAACTGGCGCTGGGCGGCGATGCCGGCCATGCTGCAGATGGGCGCCGGTTCCTGAACCTGGGAACAGCCGGCCAGGGCGGTGATGCCGGCCAGGCCGGCCATAACGGCGAACTTAGACTTCATGGTTTCGTCCCCCTTGCGACTGCGTCAGGAATTAGGGCTTGGCGCCGCTGCCGGATCGGCCTCGGGCTTGGGTGCGTATTGCGCCGGCTTGTCGCCGGGCAGCGGGCTTGCCGCTTCGGCGGGGCGGGGCGGAATCACCACCGGCATGTACATGGTGTCCCTGGGCGCGCTATAGGGCGCGCGCGGATTGGCCGGCACCGCCGGTGTGCCGCGCACCCAGGCGATGCCGCAGGTGCCGGCGCGGGTGATGGCGGCCTCGCGGGTGCGTAGCACCTCGCCGTCGGCGGCCAGGAAATCCACCGACAGCTTGTCCACCGTATTGGGCAGTGTCAGCGTGGTGGCGTGGACCCGTTCGGGCAAGTTGTCCCAATAGCGGGTGTCGGCATCGGCCTCGGTGGCCTCGGCGATGCTTTTCGCCAGCAGGCCCACCAGCAGCAGGGCGCCGGCCGCCGCCACCGCGTCGCGCTGATTCCGGCGGTCATAGGTGTTGAGGGCATAGCCGCCGGCCACGGCGGCACCGATCAGGGCGGCGTCGCCCACCGCGCCCGAGACGGTCTTGAACTGCGCCTTGCCGGCCAGGATGCTGTCGAACTCGCGGCCGCCCCGGGTCGAGGCCTGGAAATAGATGTTTTCCAACTGCCCCAGCTCGACGGTGCGGGAAACATTCTTGGGCGGTTCGGCGAAGCTCAGTCGCACCGTCTCGCTGGCGCCCATGCGGCGGAAGCGCAGGTATTTTGGCTTGCTGCTGTTGGCGTCGCCCTGGCTGAACTTGATGGGGGCGCCGCCGGTTTCCGCCAGCACCAGCACGTTGTCGTCCTTGCCGGGCAGCGGGAATTTGCCGTTGATCGCCTGGAATTCCTTGAAGTCCTCGTCGGCGGTGACGGTGTTGCCGCGACAATGCGAGGCCCAGCCCTGCAGGTATTGCAGCAGGCCGAAATCGGCGCGGTTCTGGTCTTCGTCGGCAAAGGAATCCTGGATGAAACCGCCCTTGAAGCTGGCGCGGGCGTTGTCGTAATCGCCTTCGCGCAGGTACAGAAGGCCACGGTAGTAATAGGCCATGGCCCGTTCATAGGGCTCGCCCTTGAAGTCCTTGGCCGATTCCTTGGTGAAGGCCTCGCGCGCCCTGGCGGCGGCGGGGTTGTCGGCGTAGATGGTTTCGATGTTGGCCAGGGCGTCGTCGAACAATTGCTCGGCCAGGGCGGTCCGCCCCAGCTCCATGCTGGCCAGGCCCAGGCGCATGTCGTTCAGCACCTGATTGCGCTTGCCCTGGGCCAGCGCCACCATGAAGTGGCGGCGCAGCTCGACCGGCTTGTCGGCAAGATAGGCGTGCGCCACCTCGGGCTTGACCTCGACCTCCTGCTCGCGCGTGGTCTGGCAGGCAGCCAGGCCGGCGGCCAACATCAAGGCGCCGGCCGCTCGTCCCAATCGCAAGGCGCGGGGCATGGGGGGACTGCCCTAGCGGTAGATCACGTCGTCGGTCGCCGCCTTGGCGAATTCGTAGATGCCGCTCCACACGATCTCGCCGGTTTCCAGATCGGTCATCTCGAAGATGATCTGGCTGTAACGCTGGGTCATGCCGGTGCGGGTGTCGCGGGAATCCAGCGAGGTGATGCGGCCGCCCAGCCGGTAGTCGCCGCCCTTTGGCGCCGCGGCGGTGGGGTTCTTGCCCTTGTCCACCACGCCCTGGCGCTTCAGGTTGCGTTCCGCCGCCACCATGTCGGCGTAATGGCGGCCGACGAACTGCATGCGCCCCTGCGCCGCGCGCTGCAGGCCGACGCGCAGGCGGTCGGTGATGGTGTTGCGGTTCAGCCGCGACGAGCTTTCGTTGATGAAGTATTCCGAATCGATGATCACGTTGGGCGGCGTGGCGGCGTTGCCCAGGCGCGGCTCGGCCAGCATGTCGCGCATCATCTGGTCGGTCATGCCGATGATGTCCTGGCTTTCGATGCCCACGCCCTTGACCGGGCCCAGCGTGCCGGGATCGGTATAGGTGGTCGGAGTGCCGGCGGTGTTCTGGACGGTCTGGCAGGCACTCAGCAGCATGGCGGCGGCGGCCACGGTCATCAGACGGCGCATGATCTGGGACACTCCCCCTGGTTCGCGAACGCCCCGTCAGCCGACCGGGGCCAGCGCACGATAGTTCAAGCGCCAGCCGTTTTCATTGGTGATTTTTTCGCGAGGATGTTCGCCGCGCAAACACTAGCGGTAGCGGCCCGATCCGCAGATGTACTTGCCGTGGACCAGCACGGAATAGACGTCCTTCATCTCGATCTTCTTGGTGATCGAGTTGGGCCACTTGTACTCGACCCAGCCCTTGCCGTCCTTCAGCACCTTGTCGAAGATCAGCCGGTTCACATAGCGCCCGTCGGGGTCGCGGATATCCAGCACGCCGCCCTTGCCGACCATGTTGGGATTGCCGCCATGGGCGACGTTGATGCCGGCCAGGTTGTGGCAGAACGGGTACAGCTCGCCCTCGATCCAGGGGCCCTTGATGTCGCTGAAATCGGCGAAGGCCTGTTCCTCGCCCACCTTCTCGATATGGGCCAGCATGCGGTCGACGAAGGCGACCACCTGTTCCTGGGAAACCCGTTCCTCGGCGTGGGCCGGAATGGCGGATGCCAGCGCCAGGCCGATGGCGACGGCGACGATTGAATTCCTCATCCCAGACCTCCCCGCTGTCTTCTGACGGACAGTCTCAATATTGATGCTGCCTATTTTGCTCAAGTTTTGCCAATGGCGCTACCTGCTTGTGTGGAAGGGAAACAGGGCTGAATGGGCGAGCATTGCTTTGCGCGCAGACCTTGGTGACGCGGCGAGCTGCTATAATCGGTTGAACTCCGTACCTGAAAAGGGAAAAATCCCTATCAGGGGGACAGGTAATGGTTTGTGAACGACGTCCGGTCCGCAGATTTTTCGCCATGGTCGTCCTGGGGCTGCCGCTGCTGGGCTGCGATGACGACGGCGCGCCGGATTACCAGCCCACCTACACCATCAAATCGGCGGCGGCCGAGCAAAGCTACCGCGTCAGCTGTCCGTTCTCGACTCCGGAAACGCTGTTTTCCATCTATCAGCCGCTGATCGACTACGTGAACGGCCGCCTGGGCGGCCCCAAGCTCAAGCTGGAAGCCGCGCGCGACTACGAATCGTTCGAGCAGAAGCTTTACTACCGCAACCTGGATTTCGCCCTGGCCAACCCGTATCAGACGGTGATGGCGGTGCCCAACGGCTATCGCATCTTCGCCAAGATGACCGACGACAGCCAGCTGCGCGGGCTGGTGCTGGTGCGCCGCGACAGCCCGGTGCGCGAGGTGGCCGATCTCAAGGGCAAGGCGGTCAGCTATCCCGCCGACAGCGCGCTGGCCTCGACCCTGTTGCCGCAGGCGTTCTTCCACCAGCACGGCCTGAACGTGAAGACCGATGTGGACAACCGCTATGTGGGGTCCGAGGAATCGTCGATCCTGAACGTGTTCCTGGGCAACGTCGCCGCCGGCACCACCTGGCCGCTGGCATGGACGCGGTTCCAGCGCGACGAGCCGGCCAAGGCGGCGCAACTGACCGTGCGCTGGGAAACGCAATCGCTGCCCAACAACGGCTGGGTGGCGCGCGACGACGTGCCGCCCGAGGTGGTGGACAAGGTGCGCGGCATCCTGGCCGGCATGGGCGGCGACCCCGAGGGACGCCGCATTCTGGAAGCCATGCTGGTGGCGGGGTTCGAACCCGCCGACGATCAGACGTTCGAGCCGGTGCAGGACTTCCTGCGGCAGTTCAACCAAACCGTCCGGGAGGTGGCGTTGCCATGAGCTGGTGGCAGGACATTCGGGCAAGGACGCGCGTCATGCTGGCGGGCTCGATCCGGCGCCGGCTGGTGGTCAGCATCGCCGTGGTCCACGCGGTGCTGATGACCCTGTTCGTCGCCGATCTGATCCACCGCCAGCTGACCTTCCTGAAGGGGCAAAGCCACACCCGCGCCGAGGGACTGGCCCGGATCATCGCCGTCAACAGCGTCTCGTGGGTGTTGGCCGACGACGTGCGCGGCCTGTCCGAGGTGGTGCGCTCGCTGCGCAGCCACCCGCATCTGATGTACGCCATGGTGGTCGATCCGCGCGGGCAGGTGCTGGCCCATACCGACCGCGACCGCATCGGCTTTTACGTTTCCGACCCGCTCAGCATGGACATCCTGTCCGGACCGCCCGCGTTGCGCACGGTGGTGGAAAGCACGCACATGGTCGAGGTGGCGACGCCGGTGATGGCCCAGAACCGGGTGATCGGCTGGGCGCGGGTGGCGCTGGATCAGCAAGAGGAAATCGCCAACATCCGCTCGACCATGATCGAGGGCATCTTCTACATTTTCAGCGCCATCGTGGTGGGCACGGTGTGCGCGCTGTGGATTTCCCGCCGGCTGACCGCCGATTTCCTGCAACTGGGCGAGGCGGTGGACCAGATGCGCAAGGGCAAGCGCGACATCAAGTCGCTGGATCAGCCGGCGCAGGAAATCGCCCGCGTCGAACAGGCCTTCGTCGCCATGGCCGAAACCATCTGGCGGCGCGAGGACGAGCTGCGCCACACCATCAATCAACTGGCCGCCTCGAACACCGATCTGGAACGCTTCGCCTACATCGCCTCGCACGATCTGCAGGAACCGCTGCGCACCGTGGTCGGCTTCGCCCAGTTGCTGGAGCGGCGCTACAAGGGAAAGCTGGATGCCGACGCCGACCAGTTCATCGACTTCATCGTCGAGGGCGGCAAGCGCATGTCCATGCAGATCCAGGGCCTGCTGGAATTCTCGCGCATCGACGCCAAGGGGCAGGCGTTCAAGAACGTGGACATGGGCCCGGTCCTGCAATCGGCGCTGGACAATCTGGCCGACGCCCTTCGTCAGTCGGATGCCGAGATTTCGGTGGGCGCCCTGCCGCGCGTCCATGGCGACGAAATCCAGTTGATGCTGTTGTTCCAGAACATCCTCAGCAACGCCATCAAGTTCCGCCGGCCCGACCAGCGGCCGTTGATCCGGGTGGAATGCGCTTCGTGCGACGGCATGGCCGAATTCCGCATCAGCGACAACGGCATCGGCATTGATCCGTCGCGGGCCGACGAAATCTTCATGATCTTCCGCCGCCTGCACAATTCGGCGCAATATTCCGGGCGCGGCATCGGCCTGGCCATCTGCCGCCGCATCGTCGAGCGGCACGGCGGCAGCATTCGCGCCGAGGCCCTGCCGCAAGGTGGTACCTGCTTCATCTGCGCCCTGCCCATGGCCATCGAGGGCGAGGCGACCGACGCCGACGATCGCGTACAGGTCGCCTGAGCCGGCCGCATGGCTGGCGCCCGGGCACATGGCTTGTGCGCACGGATGCGCTCTCGTATCCTGACCCTCGTCCTTGGGGTGAGGGGTGGTTATGACAATCAACTGGACGGTGGTCTACAGCGCCGAGGCCGCGGTCGCGGAGCTGACGCCTTATTCCGTGGTCGTCCTCGACAGCGACAGTCATCCGGCGCTGACGGATTTGATCGACGGTTCACGCGACGTTCTTGGCTATATCAGCCTGGCCGAGATCGGCGAATACCGCCCCTATTACAGCGAGGTCGAGGCCCAGGGAATCCTGCTGGGCTCGAACCCCAACTGGCCGGGGGCCCATTATGTGGACCTGCGCGACAGCCGTTGGACCGCCCGGGTGCTGGATCAGCTGATACCGTCGATCCTGGATCAAGGGTTCACCGGGCTGTTCCTCGACACCCTGGACGACGCCGCCTATCTGGAATGGCTGGACCCGGTGGCCAATGCCGGCATGACCCAGGCCGCCGCCGATCTGGTCGCCGCCATCCGGGCGCGCTATCCCACCATCTCGATCATGATGAACCGTGGCTACGAGCTGTTGCCGCAGGTGGCCGACGACATCGACTACGCGCTGGCCGAGTGCCTGCACAGCCGCTGGAACGGCACCGCCTATGGGCTGCTCAGCAATTCCGACGTGGAATGGCAGCTGACCAAGGTGCAGGACGCGCTGGCGCTCAACCCGTCGCTCAAGGCCGTCGGCCTGGATTACTGGGACCCCGCCGATCTGGATGGGGTGGCCCGGCTTTATGCCCTGTGCGAGGCCCAGGGGGTCAGCCCTTACGTCTCCACCATCAGCCTGAACCAGGTCTTCGCCCCGCCGGGTGACCGGGCCGGCGACACCATCGGCGCCGCCCGCGCCCTGGGTGCCGTCGGCGGCACCCAATTGGTGGCGGATCGGGTGGGCGGCGGCGACGTGGATTACTACACGTTCAGCCTTGGCGCCTCGGCCAGCCTGAGCTGGACGCTGGGCACGCTTTCCGCCAACGCCGACCTGGCCATCCTGTCCGCCGATGGTCGGCTGCTGGCCGCGTCCGCCCTGACCGGCGTGACCGAGGACGGCATTTCCGCCACCCTTGCCGCCGGCACCTACGTGCTGAAAGTCAGCGGCGCCGCCACCGCCTATGTGCTGGACACCGCCGGAAGCTCGGCCACGGCGCTGGACGGCGTCAACACCCTGAGCGGCGGCAGCGGCACCGATGTGCTGGACGGCGGCGCGGGGGCGGACAGTCTTGCCGGTGGGGCGGGCGATGACACCTATATCGTCGACAATAGCGGCGACGTGATCACCGAGAACGCCGACGAAGGCACCGATAGCGTCCGTTCTTCGGCCACCTTCACCCTGGCCGCCAATGTGGAGGTGCTGACGCTGACTGGTTCGGCGTCCATCAACGGCACCGGCAATGCTCTCGCCAACATGCTGACCGGCAATTCCGGCGCCAATTGCCTGGACGGCGGTTCGGGGGCCGACAGCCTGGCCGGTGGGGCGGGCAACGACACCTATGTGGTCGACGACGCCGGCGACATCGTCAGCGAGAGCGCCGACGACGGCAGCGACACCGTGCTGTCCTCTGTGGCCTATACCTTGTCCGCCACGCTGGAGAACCTGACGCTGACCGGCTCGGCCGACATCAACGGTACCGGCAACGCCCAGGCCAACACGCTGACCGGCAATGCCGGCGTCAACTCGCTGATCGGCGGCGGCGGCGACGACCTGTATGTGGTGGACAGTTCCTTCGACGTGGTGCGGGAAGGCCTGAACGCCGGCACCGACACCGTGCGCGCCTCGGACTCCTATACGCTGTCGGCCAATGTGGAAAACCTGACCCTCTCCGGCAGCGACGACATCGACGGCGTGGGCAACGGACTGGCCAACGTGCTGACCGGCAACGCCGGTGACAACATCCTGCTGGGCGGTCGCGGCAACGACACCCTGGTGGGCGGCGCTGGCGACGACGATCTGCTGGGCAGCTTGGGGCTTGATACGGTCAGCTATGCCGGCGCCACGGCGGCGGTGACGGTGAACCTGCTTGACGGCGTGGCGACCGACGGCAGCGCCGGCAGCGATACCCTGGCGGGCATCGAGAACGTGGTCGGCTCGGGCCGTGCCGACATGCTGTGCGGCGGCAACGGCGCGAACGTGCTCGACGGCGGCGGCAGCAACGACACCCTGATCGGCGGCGGCGGCGACGACACGCTGATCGGCGGCAACGGCAGCGACACCGCCAGCTACGCCACCAGCACGGCGGCGGTCAGCGTCAGCCTGCTGCTGGGAAGTGCCCAGAACACCCTGGGCGCCGGCACCGATCTGCTGAGCGGCATTGAGAATCTGACGGGCGGAGGCGGCAACGACACGCTGACCGGCAACGGGGTGCTCAATGTCCTGGCCGGCGAGGGCGGCAACGACACCCTGATCGGCAGCGGCGGCCCCGATACCCTGATGGGCGGGGCCGGCAACGACCGCGTCGTCTATCAGGCGGGCGGCCTGCTGGACGGTGGGGCCGACAGTGACACCCTGGTGGTCGGCGGCGCCTCCGCCGTGACCGTCAACCTGTCGCTGGCCGATCAGAATGGTTCCGTGGCGGGACTGGTCAGGTATTTCGAGAACGTGGATGCCACGGCGGCCACCGGCGCCATGACCCTGACCGGCGGCAGCGCCGCCAACACGTTGTCCGGCGGTGGCGGTAACGATACCCTGACGGGGGGCGCCGGCGGCGACCGGCTGAGCGGTGGTGCCGGGGCCGACGTCTTCCGCTATGGCGCCACGGCCGATGGTGGCGACACCATCGCCGACTTCACTTCGGGCCAGGGCGACAAGCTGGGCTTCGTCAGCGCCAATTTCGGCCGCCTTGCCGCCGGCGCCATCACGGCATCCATGCTGGCGGCCAACAGCACCGGCACCGCTGTCGGCAGTGCCAGCCGCTTCCTGTTCAACACCGGCAATGGCGTGCTGAAATACGACGCCGACGGCACCGGCGGCATCGCTGCGGTTACCATCGCGACGCTGAACGTCAGGGCTCTGGCCTACACGGATATCCGTATTCTGGCGAGCTGATTTCGAGAGGGCAGGGGGGACAATGTCGATCAACTGGTCGGTGATCTATAACGACACGGCAACCGCCGCGCAGTTGGCGCGCTATTCCGTGGTCGTGCTCGACAGCGACAGCCATCCGGCACTGTCGGGGCTGACCGGCGGCTCGCGCCAGGTGCTGGGCTATCTCAGCTTGGGCGAGGTCAGCACCTACCGATCCTATTTCAGCGCCGTCGAGGCCCAGGGCATCCTGTTCGACGCCAATCCCGACTGGCCGGATTCGCGCTTCGTGGACTTGCGCGACAGCCGCTGGACCAGCCGGGTGCTGGACGATCTCATCCCATCCATTCTCGACCAGGGTTTCACCGGCCTGTTCCTCGACACCCTCGACGATGCCGGCTATCTCGAGGAGCTCAACCCGACTGCCTATGCCGGCATGGTCGACGCCGCCGCCGATCTGGTCGCTGCCATCCGCGCCCGCTATCCTACCATCACCATCATGATGAACCGCGGCTACGAGCTGCTGCCGCAGGTGGCCGACCACATCGACTACGAACTGGCCGAATGCCTGCACACCGACTGGAACGGCTCGACCTATATCCGCAACAACAACGCCACCATCAACGAACAACTGGCGGCGGTGCGGGCTGCCATGCAGCTCAACCCTTCGCTGAAGGCGGTCAGCCTGGATTACTGGAACCCCGCCGACGCCGACGGTGTGGCGCGCCTTTATGCCTTGTCCGAGGCCGAGGGGCTGTCGCCCTACGTCTCGACCCTGGCGCTCGATCAGGTATACGTCCAGCCCGCCGACCGCGCCGGCAACACCATCGCCGCCGCACGCAGCCTGGGCGTGATCAGCCGGGCGAAGATGGTGTCGGACCGGGTCGGCGGCGCCGACGTGGATTATTACAGCTTCAGCCTGACCGCCTCGGCCTCGCTCGCCTGGACGCTGGGAACATTGTCGGCCAACGCGGATCTGGCGGTGCTGTCCGCCGACGGGCAGGTGCTGGCATCTTCCGCCGTGACCGGGGTGGGGGCGGACGCGGTTTCCGCCACCCTGTCGGCCGGGACCTATTGGCTGAAGGTCAGCGGCGCCGCCACCGCTTACGTGCTGAACACCACCGGGGCCACGGCCAAGCCGCTTGACGGCGACACCACCCTGCGCGGCGGCAGTGGTACCGATCTGCTGGACGGCGGCGCCGGCAACGACCTGATGATCGGTGGCGCCGGCAACGACTTCTATCGCGTCAACGGGCGCGGCGATCGGGTCAGCGAAGGCAGCGGCCAGGGCACCGACACCGTTCTCAGCACCGTCGCCTGCACCCTGTGGGCCAACGTGGAAAACCTGACCCTGGTGGGAAGCGCCGCCATCGGCGGTACCGGCAACGGCCTCGACAATCTGTTGATCGGCAACAGCGCGGCGAACCTGCTGCTGGGCCTGGGCGGTATCGACCGGCTGGCGGGCGGCAATGGCAACGACACCCTGGCCGGCGGCGCCGGTGCCGACCGCCTGTCGGGCGGGGCGGGGGCGGATGTCTTTCGCTACGTTGCGCCGTCCGAAGGCGGCGACGTCATCACCGATTTCCAGAGCAGCCAGCATGACAAGCTTGGCTTCGTCAGCGCCAATTTCGGACATCTGGCGGCGGGCGCCATTTCCGCCTCCATGTTCGTGGCAAACAGCACCGGCATCGCCGGCCGCGCCAGCGACCGGTTCGTGTTCAACACGACTACCGGCGTGCTGAAATACGATGCCAACGGCAGCGCCGGGGGCGCGTATGTCACCATCGCCACGCTGAACTGCCGGGCGCTGAGCGCGACCGACATCGTGATCCTGGCCGGCTGAGGAGATGTCTCAGGCGCGTGGGCGCAGGTGGCGGTTCAGGTGCCATTCGGCCAGCTTGAACAGCTTCACCAGGCAATAGGAAATGGCCAGATAGAACGCGCCGGCGGCCAGGAACATTTCCACCGGCATGTAGGTCTTGGCGATGATGGTGCGGGCCATGCCGGTGATTTCCAGCAAGGTGATGGTGCTGGCGAGCGCGCTGCCCTTCAGCATCAGGATCACCTCGTTGGAATAGGCCGGCAGCGCGATGCGGATGGCGCGCGGCAGGATGATGCGGCGCAGGATCAGCGCGCGCGACATGCCCACCGCCACGCCCGCCTCGACCTCGCCCCTGGGCACCGCCTGCATGGCGCCGCGCAGGATCTCGGCGATATAGGCGGCGGTGTGCAGCGCCATGGCCAGCAGCGCGCACCAATAGGGATCGCGCAGGAACGGCCACAGGGCGGAATGCCGCACCGCCGGGAACTGCGACAGGCCGTAATAGACCAGGAACATCTGGACCATCAGCGGCGTGCCGCGAAAAAAGAAGATGTAGGCCGAGGGCAGCGCCTTGACCCACCATTGGCTGGACGCGCGCGCCACACCCAGCGGCAGCGCCAGCGCCAGGCCGGCGATGCCCGAGAACACCACCAGCTGCACGGTCAGCTGTGCGCCGACCAGCATCTTGGGCAGGTAGGTGGTGACGACGTCGAGGTTCAGGCTCACGTCCGTGCCCTCGCGTAGCCACGGTTGGCCCGGCGTTCCAGCATCATCAGGCCGCCGCCGGTGACCACGGTCAGGCACAGATAAATCATCGCCGCCGCCGCGTAAAAGGTGAACGGCTCCTTGGAAAAGCCGACGGCGATCTGGCTTTTGCGCATCAGTTCGTCCAGCCCCACCACCGAGATCAGCGCGGTGTCCTTCAGCAGCACCATGAAAAGGTTGCCCAGGCCCGGCAGCGCCACCCGCCACAGCTGCGGCAGCACGATGCGGCGGAAGGTCTGCCAGCGGCTCAGGCCAAGGGCGTGGGCGGCCTCGATGTGGCCCTTGGGCACGGTCAGCATGGCGCCGCGAAACACCTCGGTGGCGTAGGCGCCGAAGGTCAGGCCCAGCGCCAGGGTGCCGGCGGTGAACGGGTCCAGCTCTATATAGGTGTCGATGCCGAACAGCCCGGCCACGCCGGTCAGCACGGCGGTCGAGCCGAAATAGACGATCAGCACCACCAGCAGCTCGGGCACGCCGCGCACCAGGGTGGTGTAGCTGTCGCCCAGCCAGCGCAGGGCGCCGTGGTGCGACACCTTGGCGGTGGCGCCCAGCAGGCCGAGGACCAGGCCGACGCCCAGGGCGGCGAAGGCGAGCTTCAGGGTCATCAGCGTGCCGGCAAGCAGTTGCGGCCCGTAGCCGTGCAAATCCATGAAATCGTCCGCCCGGTCATGCCGGCGGGCCGGTCACGCTTGGCGCGCGCCGGCCCGCCGCAGGTGGTCACTGGTAGATGTTGAAGGGGAAATAGGCGTCGTTGATCTTTTTATAGGTGCCGTTGGCGACGATGGTCTTCAGCGCGCCGTTCAGCTTTTGCCGCAGGGAATCATCGCCCTTGCGGATGGCGATGGCGATCTTGTCGTCGTTGTAGACCGGCTCGCCCTTGAACTCGAAGTCCTTGCCGGCGTCGCTCTTCAGCCATTCCCAGTTCACGAACTTGTCGGCCAGGATGCCGTCCAGCCGGCCCGAGGCCAGGTCCAGATAGGCGTTGTCCTGGGTGTCGTACAGCTTCACCTCGGCGTCCTTGACGTGTTCTTCCAGCCAGGTGCCCGAGATGGTGGCGCGCTGGGCGCCCAGCACCAGACCCTTCAGCTTGGCCGGAGTGAACTTGGAAGACTTCGGCGCGATGAACTGCAGCTTGTTGGTGTAATAGGGATCGGTGAAGTCCACCGCCTTCTTGCGCTCGTCGGTGATGGACATCGAGGCGACGATGGCGTCGAACTTCTTGCTGTTCAGCGCCGGAATGATGCCGTCCCAATCCTGGGTGACGATCACGCATTCCGCCTTCAGCTCGGCGCACAGCGCCTTGGCGATGTCGACGTCGAAGCCGGTGACGTTGCCCTTGGCGTCCACCATGTTGAAGGGCGGATAGGCGCCTTCGGTGCCGATGCGAATCTTGTCGCCCGCATGGGCGGTGCCGGCGACGGCGAAGATGACCGCGGCGATCAAAGCTTTCATACGCATTGACGGACTCCTGGCGATGGTGGTCAGCGGTGGCTGGCCATGAATTGCTGGCAGCGGGCGGATTCGGGGGCGTCAAACACCTTTGCGGGCGTGCCTTCCTCTTCGATGCGGCCATCGTGCAGGAAGATCACCCGGGTCGAGACGTTGCGGGCGAAGCGCATCTCGTGCGTCACCAGCAGCATGGTGCGGCCTTCCTCGGCCAGCCCGGTGATGACGTTCAGCACCTCGGCCACCATCTCCGGGTCCAGCGCCGAGGTGGGCTCGTCGAACAGGATGACCTTGGGCTGCATGGCCAGGGTGCGGGCGATGGCGGCGCGCTGCTGCTGGCCGCCCGACAGATGGCCGGGATAGGAATGGCGCTTGTCGGCGATGCCGACCTTGGCCAGCAGCCCTTCCGCCATCTCGATGGCCTGGGCGCGCGGGATTCCGGACACGCGAATGGGCGCCTCGACGATGTTTTCCAGGATCGTCATGTGCGGCCACAGATTGAAGTTCTGGAAGACGAAGCCCATGCCGGCGCGCAGCCGCGCCACCTGCCGCTGATCGGCGGGCACCAGATGGCCGCCGCGCTGGCGCTTCAGCTTCAGTTCCTCGCCGGCCAGGGCGATACGGCCCTCGTCCGGGGATTCCAGCAGGTTCAGGCAGCGCAGGAAGGTACTCTTGCCCGAGCCGGACGAGCCCAGGATGGAAATCACCTCGCCGTCGCGGGCGGTGACGCTGACGCCCTTCAGGACCTCAAGGCCGCCGAACCGTTTGTGAATGTTTTCGGCTTCCAGTGCCGGGGGAATGGGCAGGGTCAATCGGCATGCATCCGAAAAGGGCAACGATTTCGGCGTATTCGACGGGATTTCCGACTGTCTGTCAACATGATGACCAATACTATCGGCTATATACGAACAACTGTGCGCCGTGGCATACCTGGGGTTATGACCGAAGCTCTCGTGCATGGCCTGTTGCTCGCCATCGGCCTGATCCTGCCGCTGGGGCCCCAGAACGCCTTTGTCCTGTCCCAGGGCGCCAGCCAGCCGACGCTGTGGCGCGCCCTGCCGGTGGTGGCCACCGCCGGATGCTGCGACACCACGCTGATCGTGCTGGCGGTGCTGGGCGTGTCGGCCGTGGTCGCCGCGCTGGGCTGGCTGCAGGCCATCCTGGTGGTCGGCGGCGTCGTTTTCCTGCTGGTGATGGGGTGGTTGACATGGCGCAGCCCGCCGCCCGACATGGCCGCCGCCACCGGGGCCGCCGCCGGCCGCCGCGTCGCCTATGCGGTCGCCATCTCGCTGGGCAATCCCCATGCGGTGGTGGACACCATCGGCGTCATCGGCACCAGCTCGCTGGCCTATGCCGGCGCGGCCAAGCTGGCCTTCACCGGCGCCTGCGTGGCGGTGTCGTGGCTATGGTTCCTGGGGCTGGCCGCCGCCGGCCGCGCCATGGCGCGGTTCGAACCGCTGCGCCGCCTGCTCAATCCGCTGTCGGCGGTGGTGATGTGGGCCAGCGCCGCCTATCTGGCCGCTTCGTTGTTCTGAGGCACCAGCTGCACCGCCAACATGGCGGCCAGGATGGCAAGGCAGCCGAAGATGCCGACCATATCGGGGCGTTCGCCCAGGATCAGCATGCCGCCCACCGCCGAGAACACCGTCTCGGCACTCAGGATGACGGCGGCGTCGGCCGCGTTGGCATAGCGTTGCGCCACGCTTTGCAGGGTGAAGGCCAGCCCCACCGACAGCACGCCGACGAAGGCGATCTCGAACCACGCCGTGCGTAGCGAGCCGAGGGATACCGGCTCCAGCGCGCCGGCCAAAGCGGCCGATACCAGCCCGGCCAGCGTGAACTGCACCAGCGCCACCGTGGTCGGCATGCCGGTCACCATGGCCATGCGGCCGACCAGGATGACGTGGCAGGCCCAGAACAGCGCGCTGGCGACCACCCAAAGGTCCCCCCACGCCAGATCAAGCGCGCCGCCGCCGCTCAGCAGCCAGGTGCCGAACAGGCTGAGCCCGGCCGCCGGCCAAACCACGGGGTGGGGGCGGATGCCCTGCACCAGCAGCCCCAGCAGCGGCACCAGCGGCACGTACAGCCCGGTCAGGAAGCCGGCATTGGTCACCGTGGTGCCGCCGATGCCCACCTGTTGCAGCACGGCGCCGCCGCACAGCGCCATGCCGGTGGCGATCAATCCCGGCCAATGGCGCGCCGCCAGACCGCCGGCCCGCCGCCATTCCAGCCACGCCACCGGCGCCACCACGGCGGCGCCCAGCGCGAAACGGGCGGCCGAAAAGGTCAGCGCCCCCAAATGGGCGGCGCCCAGCTTTTGCACCGTGAACGACGCGCCCCAGATGATGGCGATGAACAGCAGGACCAGATTGGCTTGAGTACGCGACAAGATGGTTTTCCGATGGATGACGGCGACGGAAGCTGACTTCCGCGCACCGTAATCGTCGGATCAGTTGGCGTCTAGCTTGGCGAGGCGGCTGCGCGCCGTCAGTTCCTCCACCATGTCGGCGGCGCGGGCGGTTCCGTCCTCTCGGGCCATCTCGCGGCCGATGGTTTCGGCGCGCTGGCGGTATTCCGGCCGGGTCAGCAGATCGCGGATCACCGGCAACGCCTTTTCCACGCTGTAGTGAGTGCGCAAAAGCGTTCGGCCCAGGCCCAGCCGCTCGATGCGCTGGCCGTTGTCGAACTGATCGAAGCCGAACGGCACCACCAGCATGGGCCGAAGCGCCCGCATGGCCTGCGCCAGCGTGCCGATGCCGCCCTGATGGACGACGACGCTGGCGCGGTCGAACAGCTTGCCGTACGACACATAGGGAATGGCCAGAATGTCGTCGCCCGGTGGGATGTCCTTGATCTGGTCTGCGTGCGGGCCATGCACCAGCACGGCCCGCTGGCCCAACAGGCGGGCGATTTTCGCGCTGACGGCGAAGAAATCCCCGGCGATGTTGACCGCCGAGGATCCCAGCGCGAAGACGATGGGCGGGGCGCCGGCGTCAAGAAAGGTTTCCAACGGCCCGGTTATGGCGTCTTCGCCGGCGTCGGGGGTAAAATAGGGGAACCCGGTGACGCTGGTGTGGGGCGGCCAATCCGCCTGCGGCGCCGCGAACCCGGCGGGAAACATCGCCAGCGTGCCATGGGGGGAATACTGCCCATCGAACAGCGGGTGCTGTTCCGGCGTTGCCAAGCCGTGCTGCCGGCACATCTGGTAAAGCGGTTTGGCCCAGCCCAGGCTGGACCGCTTGATCAGGGCGAACACGCCCCGGTACAGCGCCGGGCTGATGCGATGCAGCTTGGGAAGCCACCGCAGCGGCTCCATGGGCGGCGGGTCCTCGGTGGACATGAAGAACATGGGCGCCAGCACCGTCGACAGCCACGGCACCCCGCTCTCGCGGCAGGAAATGGGCGTGGCATAAGCCAACGGATTGCTGACCACCACATCGGCGTCGGCCAGCGCCGCCCGCGTGTCCAGGTAGGTTTCGCCGATGCCCAGCATCATCTCATCGACGATCGTCTGTCCGCCCCGCGCCGGGTGGAACAGGCGTTCCAGCAATTGCCGCGCCAGCTCGGGCGTGACATAGCGGTCCAGCGCGCAACGCAGATGGACGAACCGAAGCGACTCGGCCTCGACATAGGGCGCCCACAACGAGCTGGTGCCGACCGCGACGTCATGGCCGCGCGCCTGCAACACCTTGGCCACGGCCAAATACGGGAACAGATCGCCCAGCGACCCGAAACAGGTGAACAATATCCGCGCCATGTGTGCGCCCCCCTATCTGCGACCCGCCGCGCCATCCAGGAAACAGATGACGGCGTTGGTCAGGCGTTGTTCCAGCGAAAAGCTTTCCGGATCGGCGAACCACATCAGGCAGATGCCCGCGAAGACCAGTTGCAGCTGGCACGCCAACTGGTCGGCCGGCATGTCGGCACGGACGTCGCCCAGCGTCTGGCCGTCGGCGATGACCGCAGCCAGAAAGGCGGCCATGTCGTCGGGAAGGCCGGCATTTTCCCCCAACTGCCGGCCGACGCGCTGAAAGTGATAGCTGAAATGCAGGCGCGCCAACACCGGCTCAGCCTTGAAACCGGCGGCCGCATCCAGAAACACGGCCATGAGCCGCCCGCGCGTATCCGGATAAAGCTGCAGCAATTGCGGCAGCATGGCGGTCTTGTGGCGCAGGTTGCCAAGCCAATAAGCGTTGGCGACCGCTTCCTTGTTGGGGAAATAGCGGTAAAGCGTCCGCTTGGTGACGCCCGCCGCTTCGGCAATGGCCTCCATGGTGGTCTCGGCCACGCCGTTTTCGCGAAACAGCCGCAACGCGCACTGAACGATCCGGGCCTGAAGCTCGGTTTTGTTGATCGCGCGCAAAGAGGTGAACTCGCGTTCCATCGACGCCTTTCGACGAAAAGTATACGACGTATACTAAATCTGAAGGCGCGGCGGTGCAAGCCCGCCGCGCCTCATATTTGAAGCTCGCCGCTCTAACAGGCTGCGGAAAAACGCCGTTCCGAGGCTCTCTGCCTCATTCTCGTCATGCGCGGGCTTGACCCGCGCATCCACGCGCCGTCACCT
>DATGXU010000039.1:0-5198 GCA_035298685.1 Magnetospirillum sp.
CCACCATACCCGCGAGGTGCCGCCGGGCATGGCGGAAACCATCACCCTGGCCGATGGCAGCACGATGATATTGTCGGGCGGCGGCGCGGCGGAAATTCCGTTCGCGCCGTGGGCGCGCCGCGTGCGGCTGGTGCGGGGCGAGGCGTTGTTCACGGTCGTTCACCACGACGACATTCCCTTCGCCGTCGAGTGCGGCACCGCCGAGGTGGTGGACGTGGGCACCCGGTTCGTGGTTCACGCCGATGCCACCGGTCCCAGTGTGGCCGTGTTCGAGGGCGTGGTTCACCTGAACGCCGGAAGCAGCGGCAGCCAGTTCCTGAAGGCAGGGCAGGCGGCGGCCGTGCTGCCGTCGGGCATCGTGCCGCAACCGGCCGAGAACGAAGCCGACGCCACCGCCTGGCGTACCGGCGTGGTCGTGTTCCACAATACGCCGCTGTCGGTCGCGGCCCATCGGCTGGCGACCGCCTGGGGGCGGCCCGTCACGATCACGCAGCCGGCCCTGGCCGATCTGCGTGTCAGCGGCCGGTTCCGGTTGGAAGACCAGGCCGGCCTGTTGCGCGCCCTGTCGCTGGCGTTGCCCATTTCGGTGCGATACGGCGCTTCCGGCATCGATTTCCTGCCGCGCTGAACTTTTTTCATCCACCCGACGTCAGGGGGTGGGGTGGTCGCTCGTCTTATCATGTGACCGGTCGTTGTAGGCCGAAGGATTGAATCGACCATAAGGAACCTTGACGATGGTATGGGGGAGTGCAAGCAGCAGAGGTGTATTGCTGGGTCTGGGCGTCGCCATGGCGATCAGTGCCTCGGCCTGGGCGGAAAATGGTCCGGTACGGCTGGAAATTCCGGCACAGGATCTTGATGGTGCCCTTCAGACCTTCGCTCGCCAGTCTGGTGCCCAGATCATCTACAACGCGGCCATCATCAAGGGGCGGACCAGCCCGGGCGTCCGTGGCGAACTGAAGCTGGAAGAAGGATTGGTCCGGCTGCTGCGGGGCACCGGGCTGCAGGCCGTGCCCAGCGGCGAGAACGGTTTCGCCCTGGTCGAAGGTGATGCCGCGGCGCCCGGCCGGGCGCCCACCACGCTGGGCGAGGTGGTGGTGACCGCCACCAAGACCCCGGTTGCGGTCAACGACCTGCCGGTCAGCGTCACCGTCGTCGACAAGGCCGAAATCGAGCAGATGCCGGCCACCGACCTGACCGACGTGCTGCGCCGCGTGCCCGGCGTGGACATCGCGCGCAATTCGGCGACGGGTGTCGCCACCGTCAGCATGCGCGGCATGGGCTTTCAGCGCAGCGTGGTGCTGATCGACGGCCAGCCGGCGGAATTCCTGCCCACCGGCGTCGGCGGCCGGACCGCCGTGCAGGCCATCGACCCGCTGAATGTGGAACGGATCGAGGTGGTGCGCGGCGCCGGCTCGGCGCTCTATGGCTCGAACGCCATGGGCGGCGTCATCAACATCATCACCAAAAAGGGTGTGGCCGGGCAGCCCGAGGGCGAAGTGCATGCCGGGCTGACCAGCCGCGACACCAAATCGGCGGGCGCATCCGCCCGTGGCGGCGTCGGCAAGGTCACCTATAGCCTGA
Organism: Magnetospirillum sp.; assembly: GCA_035298685.1. GTDB lineage: Bacteria > Pseudomonadota > Alphaproteobacteria > Rhodospirillales > Magnetospirillaceae > Magnetospirillum. The sequence continues at coordinate 1,585 of DATGXU010000039.1, forward strand.
CCGCCAACGTCGAGGATGCCGCCGGCTACAAGCCGTTGCGCGACCCGACCCCCGACGCCATGGAAGATTTCAACCTCACCAACGTGGCCTGGCGCAATCGCCGCGTGGGCGGCAATCTGGGCGCCGAGTTGGCCGAGGGCCATGAGGTCAATTTCGGCATCAACAACCTGTTCAACGACAGCAATCCCTCGGGGCGCCCCCACACCGACGGGGAAATCACCGACACCGTGCTGTCGCTGGGCAGCAGCCACCAGCTGACCAACCAGTTGAACCTCAGCACGGCATTCGGCTGGCGCACCCATGCCGGTGACTACAACTTCGACAGCTACCAGTACTGGAGCAACCCCGACACCTCCAAGACCAGCGCGCTGGAAGAACGGGCGGACAAGTATACCGCCGAGGTCAAGGCCATATGGAACGCCACCGACAGCCATCGCCTGCTGGCCGGCACCCAGTACACCTTGGACACCATTTCCCTGATCTACGACAACGCCATCACCGGTCTGCAAAGCGACGACCGCGGCGGCGACGTCAGGAACCTGGGCGTCTATCTGCAGGACGAGATCGCCGTCACCGATGCCTTGGGCGTCACCCTGGGCATGCGTTACGACAGTTTCGACTACGATCTCAGCTATCGCAATTACGACACGATGCCGGTCACCGCCCGCACCGTCCAGCGCAGTTGGCAGACCATCAATCCGCGTGCGGCGGCCCGCTATCAGGTGAATGACGCGGTGGCCGTGCGCAGTTCGGTGGGCACCGCTTTTCGTGCCCCCGACACCTTCGGGCTGATGGGGCGCCAACAGGTGGTCGGCGTCATGGACTACCAGCCCAACCCCGACCTCAAGGCGGAACGCTCGATCAATTACGACGTCGGCACCGACCTGACCCCGTGGCCGGGGTCCAGCCTGGGTGTCACCGGTTTCTACAGCAGCATCCGTGACGCCATTGGTATCCGTATGTACGGCGGCTCCCCGTTGATCATCCGCCAGGAAAACATCGGGCGGGTGGTCAGCAAGGGGCTGGAGTTCGACGGGCGCCAGCAACTGGTCGAGCACCTGACCCTGGGGCTGGCCTATACCTATACCGACGCGCGCGTCGAATCCGAGGCCCCGGTCGGCGCCATGGGATGGCCGGCGCAGGGGCGGCACACCAGCTTGACGCCGCTGCACAAGGTGGTGGCCAGCCTGCTTTACGATCAGCCGGAGTTCCTGGCCGTGCGCCTGGATGGCCGCTACGTCAGCGAGCAATACGGCAACGGCGACAGCGACAACACCTACGCCAACAGGTTGGCGCCCTATTTCACGTCCGACCTGTCGGCGATCTACACCCTGCCCGTGGACACCACCCAACTGCGCGTGACGGCGGCGGTCACCAACCTGACCGACCGGCGCTACGCCACCTACGCCCCCTATTACATGGAAGAGGGGCGAACCTTTCACCTGCAGCTTGGCTGGAAATTCTAGTCCAAGCCGCTTTTTTCAACTGCCAACACCACAAAGGGGGTGAATGCAATGATCAAGGAGATCCGCATCGTCGAATTCGGTGCCGAGCTGGCGGCCTACGCCATGATCGGCGGCTGCTGCACTGGCAAGATGTGCCCGATTATTTGTTCCCATTGATGGCGTGGCGGGGGTCTTGGCCTTCCGCCCAATTTCCCTCAGCGGGTGGCCGGGTTTTCGGCCCGGCTCCCGCCGGGGTTCTCACTTCGTGCAGGACGTCGTCATGACCACCAGTTTCGCCAAGGACTTCCACCTGTTGCCGACCGAGTTGGGGCCGGTGGTGTTTCACGCCGGCTCGTATCGCCTGTTCCAGGTCGACGAGGCCAAGGCCGCCACGCTCGAGGCACTGGAGGCCGGCCGTCCGGTGGCTGCCGACGCGGTCGAGGATCTGCGGGCCGCGCTGAAACTGGCATTGGGCGATCAGGATGGGTTCCAGCTGAAGTCCAGCATCCTGGGCAACAACGAGGACCTGTCGGTTTTCTATTTCTTCGTCAGCCAGGACTGCAACCTGGGCTGTCTGTACTGCTATGGCGACGGCGGCGATTACGGCAAGGGCCGCATGCTGATGGCCGACGTCACCGCCCAGGCGTTTCTGGACCGCTTCGTCACCACGCCGGGCAAGCGGTACATGATCAACCTGTTCGGCGGCGAACCGCTGATGAACATGCCCATGCTCAAGCGGTTCATCGCCGAGGTGGAACAGCGCGCCCGCCAGCTGGGCAGCCATATCGACGTCAACGTCACCACCAACGGCACGCTGTGGAACGACGACATCCGCGATTTCCTGCGCGACCACGTGACCAACGTCACCGTCAGCCTGGACGGACCGCCCGAGATCCACGACGCCCAGCGCCCGGCGCGCGGCAGCTTTTCGCCCTACGAGCGGGCCATGCGCACCCTTGAGGGCCTGCGCGAGATCAAGCCCGCCAACACGGTGATCCGCACCATCGTCACCCACGACAGCTGCCGGCAGGTCGGCGACATCTATCGCCACAATGCCAAGCTGGCGCCGGGCGGGGTGGGGCTGACCATGGTCGATGTGGACCCGGCCAATCCGCTGGCCCTGACCGACCAGGACCACCAGGACATGCTGGACCAGATGGTCGAAACCAACCGCGCCAGCCTGCTGTCGTTCGCCCAGGACGACGACCCGCAATTCTTCGAATACACCTTCGACCTGTTCGAGATGGTGTTCTTCCGCCGCTATCGCCAGAACCCGTGCAACGCCGGGCGGGCGGTGGCCGCGGTGGCGGCCGACGGCGACATCTATCCGTGCCACCGCTTCGTCGGCAAGGATGGCTTCCGCATGGGCAACGTCACCCAGGACCCGCCGCTCGACGAAAACCACGCCCGCATCGCCGCCACTTTCCGCGAGGCCGGGGTGGACGCCAATCCCCAATGTTCCCAATGCTGGGCGCGCTATCTGTGTGGTGGCTGCTGCTATGTGATCGCGCTGCTGCGCACCGGCGACATCGCGTCGCCGCCGGCCTATTACTGCCGGCTCAAGCGCACCATCTATCACGAACTGCTGGCCACCTTCGCCACGATCATGGCCGACGAGGACAAGGCCAAGCGCCTGATCGGCAACGTGACCCGCCTTCTGGCCGGGCGGGCAGGGGTGACATGCTAAGGCTGGCCCGCCTTGCCGCGTTCGCCCTTGCGCTGGGGGCGGCGCCGGTGGCCGCGCAGGCGGCGGCGTGCGGCCCCACCTATGGCGCCGACGGGCTGGCGGTGGGCGCCGATGGCGGGCTGTGGCTGACCCATTACGAGGACGCCCGCCTGGCCTATCGCACGCCGGACGGGCGCTGGCACGACCGTGAGACCCTGGTGGCCGGCAAGCCGGTGGGCCTGTCGGGGCTGCGCCTGGACGAGGAACGGGGCGTGGCCTGGGCGGTGTCGGCGGACAGCACCAAGATCATCCGCATCAGCCTGCGCGACGGTTCGGCCAACGCCACGGCGCTGGACGGCGTGATCCTGCACCATCGCGGCCCCCTGCCCGGCGACGGCGCCGGCGGGCTGTGGGTGCTGTCGGCGGCGGCAGGGGCCTCGTGGCTGGAGCAGCCGTTCCTCTGGCATATCGGTGCCGACGGCAAGGTGCTGGAAAGGAAGGCC
>DATGXU010000040.1:0-4464 GCA_035298685.1 Magnetospirillum sp.
AGTTCCGAGCCCTCGGGATAGGAGTCCACCGCCAGCAGGCTTTCGCCGTTGCGTTCGACGAACAGCGCGCGGAAGTTCAGGCCGCCGTCCTTCACCGGGATCGAGGTGTCGTACAGGTTGGGCGTGCCCGGGTGCTTCATCTCGGCGGTTCCCCAGCACGGCCACGGCAGGCCGTAGAACTCGCCGTCACAGGGGCCGCCATTGGCCTTCAGCGTGGTCTTGTCGAAGGTGTGCTGGTACTTCATGTGCAGCTTCAGGCGCTCGGGCGACTGCCCGGTATAGCCGATGGTCCAGCAGCCCCTGTTGATCTCGCGCAGAATGTCTTCGATGACCGGCGTGGTGCCCTCGACCTTGATGTTCTTGGTCAGCTCGGCGGCAAAGCCGAACTTGCGGGCGAACAGATACATGATCTCGTGGTCGGGCTTGGCCTCGAACAGCGGCTTGATGATCTGTTCCGACCATTGCACCGACCGGTTCGAGGCGGTGCGGGTGCCGTCCACCTCGAACTGGGTGGCGGCCGGCAGCAGATAGACCCCGTCGGTGCGGTCATGCAGCACCGAGGACACGGTGGGATAGGGGTCGATGACCACCAGCATGTCCAGCTTTTCCATGGCCCGCTTCAGTTCGGGCTGGCGGGTCTGGGAATTGGGGGCGTGGCCCCAATAGACCATGGCCTTGATGGTGTCGGGCTGGTCCACGTTGGCCTTGTCTTCGTTCACGCCGTCGAACCAGCGCGACACCGGAATGCCGGGCTTTTCCATCAGCGCCGGATCTTTGAAGCGGCCCTTCAGGGTGTCGTAATCCAGCCCCCACACCCGGCCCCAGTGCTTCCAGGCCGGCGCGGCTAGGCCGTAATAGGCGGGCAGGGTGGTGACGTCCAGGCCCATGTCGGTGGCGCCCTGAACGTTGTCGTGGCCGCGGAAGATGTTGGTGCCGCCGCCGGCCACGCCCATGTTGCCCAGCGCCAGTTGCAGGATGCAGTAGGCACGGGTGTTGTTGTTGCCCACCGTATGCTGGGTGCCGCCCATGCACCACACCACCGTGCCCGGCTTATGGGTCGCCAGCAGCTCGGCGACGCGGCGGACCTGGCCGCCGGGCACGCCGGTGACGCGCTCGACCTCGTCGGGCGTCCACTTGGCCACTTCGGCGCGCACCTGATCCATGCCCCAGACGCGCTTGCGGATGAATTCCTTGTCTTCCCAGCCGTTTTCGAACAGGTGCCACAGGATGCCCCACACCAGCGGCACGTCGGTGCCCGGGCGCAGGCGCACGTATTCGTCGGCGTGGGCGGCGGTGCGGGTGAAGCGCGGATCGCAGACGATCAGCGGCGCCTTGTTGGTCTCCTTGGCCTTCAGGATGTGCAGCATCGCCACCGGATGAGCCTCGGCGGCGTTCGAGCCGATCATGAAGATCGCCTTGGAATTATGGATGTCGTTGTAGGAATTGGTCATCGCGCCGTAGCCCCAGGTCTGGGCCACGCCGGCGACGGTGGTGGAATGACAGATGCGCGCCTGGTGATCGACGTTGTTGGTGCCCCACAGCGCGGCGAACTTGCGCAGCAGATAGGCCTGTTCGTTCGAGAACTTGGCCGAGCCCAGCCAGTAGACCGAATCCGGCCCCGAGCTTTCGCGGATCGACAGCAGCTTGCCGCCCACTTCCTCGATGGCCTGATCCCAGCTGATCTTCTTCCACTTGCCGGCTTCCAGCTTCATGGGGTACTTCAGCCGGCGCTCGCCATGGGCGTGTTCGCGCACCGCCGCGCCCTTGGCGCAATGGCTGCCCAGGTTGATGGGGCTGTCGAAGGCCGGTTCCTGGCCGATCCACACGCCGTTGGTGACCTCGGCGTTGACCGTGCAGCCCACCGAACAATGGGTGCAGATGGTCTTCTTGATCTCGACGGCGCCCTTGGAGGTCTGCGGCACGGCCTGGGCCTTGCGCACGGCGCCCACCGAAAGACCCGAGGCCAGGGCGACGCCGCCGGCGGCGATGCCCGAACGCTTGAGGAAGGTGCGGCGATCCACCGATCCGCCCACCACCGAGGAAATGGCCTCCGTCAGGTGGCTGCGGGCGGCGTGGCCTTCGCGCTTCTTGATCAGCATGGCGTCGTTCCCCCCTTAGAAGCGCGCGGTTTCGTAGGCGCGGCGGACGTGCTCGGTTTCCTGATAGCCCGAACCCTGGCCCGTCGTGGTTTCGGCGGCGGCGGCCGGTTGCGCGGCGGCAAGCCCCAAAGCGGCGGCGGGCGCGGCGGCGGCCGAAAGGCCAAGTCCGCGCAGGAAGCCGCGGCGGTCAACCTTGCTGGTGTCGTCGGATTGGGTCATGGCAGCCACCTCTAGGCGAAAACGGGCAAGGGTCAGTCGAGCATGGCGAAGGCTTGCGCCTCCACCTCGAGGAAAAGCCGGCCCAGCCGCCCCACCGGCCGGTACAGCCCGGCGGCGGCGCAGTTTTCCAGGTCGGTGAAGAAACGGGCGGCCCACGGTTCGATGTGGGCGGCAAAGAATTGCCTTTGTTCGGGCAGCGACAGCGGCGCGCCCAGGCTGCCGTCGATCAGCGCCTGCATGATTTCCGCCAGGATGGCGATGTGATCTTCCGGTTCCGAGACGCCTTCCTCGACCTCGATTCCCAGCGCCGCCAGATCGGCGCGCAGGGCGGCCAGCGGCTTTTCGTGCAGGAACCCGGTCTGATAGTAGGAACCGAACGGCACCAGCTCGCCGCGCGACAGGCCGATGAACAGGGTGGTGAATTCGTCTTCGGCGGCGGCGGGAGTGGTGGAGCGGGCGGCGGCGGCCAGGGCGGCCAGGGCCTGGCCGATGTCGCTGTCGTCGCTTTCGATGGTGGACAGCATGCCCAGCACCTGGGCCGAGGGCGGCGCCGCCAACAGCGCAGCCAGCAGGCCCCAGAAACGCGCCCGCAGCACGTCCTCGTCCGTCGCCGTGGCGTTCGCCGTGTCCGACACCCGATGTCCTCCCGCATGATGGCCGGGCGTTCGTGCGGCTCCGGCTTGGCTGCCCGCTGTGGGTAGCCACTTCATCATCCGGTCAGGCGGTAGGACCAGTCAACGGGTTTTGTTGGGTCGATACTCTTGGACGGTGACGGTTTACAGGCGCATTTCGGCAATCAACTGGGGCGAGTGTCACCCTCGTCTATTTCCGTATTTGTATGTGAATTTTCCGCGCCATCTGTAAAAGTTGCAGGCAACGGCGCGTCGGCCAATTGGTCGGCGATGCCCTTGCCCACCTTCCACGCCGTCCTGACCGCTTCTCCCAGCGGGTGGGCGTTGTAATCCTCCATATGCAGATCGAACACCTCGGGCTGGCTGAACAGCGGATCGCTGGTCCACAGCTTGGACAAGGCGGCGCGGCGAATGTCGTCGGGAACCCCTGCCTGCAGGAACGCCGAGAAATCCGAATCCTTGGTCAGCGACTCCACGGGCGGCAAGTCGGGGGGCGACAAGTCGGGCGGCGGCTCGGGCGCTGGCGATGGTGCCTCGGCGGCCGGTTCGGCAGCGTGCGCTGCGGGGGCTTCGGCCTCTGTCTTGCTTTCGCCTTTCAGCCGCGACCAGCGGCCCAGGAACCCTTCGCTCATGGCTGGCCCTCCTTGGGAGAAAAGGCCGCCTTGGCATCCAACCGGTCACGCTTGCGCTTGCGCATGGGCTCGTCGGGCGGGTGGCTGGCGCAGAATATCTGCACCCAATCCAGCACCGGCGCGGGCAGGGGCAGGCTTTCCACCTGATCCTCGCCGCTTTCGCTCCACTTCTGCGCCTCGTCGGGCGCGGCGGTGACCAGCACCACCCGCACCGGGGCGTCGCCGTCCTCGGCCTTGCGCACCACCACGAACAGTCGGGGATCGGTTCCGCCCAGGTTGTAGCGATAGCTGGCCAAGTCCGAACGGTGCAGCGCAAGATCGGGGGCGGCGGCAAGATAATGCTCGAAGCCATCGCCACGGCGCAGCAGAACCCACGGCGCACCGGGGGGCGGGTCCAGCACCACCTCCAGCGGCCGCCAGCTTTGCGACAGCCAGGGATTGCCGCTGTCCCGGCGTTCGATCACCACCGCCGCCGGCACCGAGGCCTTCAGCGGCGGATCGACGGGCAGGGTGCCGTCCAGGATCATGCCCAGGCGCACCACGTCCTCGGGGGCGTTGACGTTGAAGAACGGGTCATGGGGCGTCTGCGGCCATTCCACCAGCGCCACCTTGAAGTGGTCGGTGAAGGCCTCGATCTTGCGGACGTCGAATTGGGTGACGGCGCGGCGCAGTTCCGCCGTCAGCCGCACCGGCCACAGCGCGAACACCGGGTGGGTATGGCCGCCCGACACCGCCATGCCGATATCCGCGCCTTCGGCCTCCACGGCGGCGCGCAGGCGCTCCACCAGATCGGCGGGGAACAGAGGCGTGTCGGCGGCGGCGGTAGCCAGCCACTGCGCCCCGCGTTCCGCCGCCCATTCCAGCCCGGTCAGGATGCCCACC
>DATGXU010000041.1:0-6036 GCA_035298685.1 Magnetospirillum sp.
CATTCTAGGGAAGGGCGGGAACCGCGCGCAAGCCGCACGCTCCGCGAAAAAGGATTACGGCGGCCATTAAAGGAATCATTAACCGCTCGAACGCGCACCCCGCCCCGACTCTTGTACCGGTTGCCGGTTGGCTGTAATGTCGCAGGCTTTCTGCAATTCACACCATCTTTTGGGAAACCGGCCATGTTCAAGGGATCGATCACCGCCCTCATCACCCCCTTCCGCGACGGCAAGGTGGATGAAAAGGCGTTCCAGGAATTCGTCGCCTGGCAGATCGCCGAGGGAACGCACGCCGTGGTCCCCTGCGGCACCACCGGCGAATCCCCCACTCTGTCCCATGAAGAGCACAACCGCGTCATCGAGTTGTGCATCGAGGTGGCCAAAGGCAAAGTTCCGGTGATCGCCGGAACCGGTTCCAATTCCACGGAAGAGGCGATCTATCTGACCCGCCACGCCAAGGAAGCCGGCGCCGACGCCGCCCTGGTGGTGGCGCCCTATTACAACAAGCCGACCCAGGAAGGCCTGTTCCGCCATTACGAGGCCATCGTCAAGGCGGTGGACCTGCCGGTGATCGTCTACAACATCCCCGGCCGTTCGGTGGTGAACATCTCGGTCGAGACCTTCGAGCGTCTGGCCAAGCTGCCCAACATCGTCGGCGTCAAGGATGCCACCGCCGACCTGGCCCGCCCGCTGCAGATCCGCCGCGCCCTGGGCGAAAAGTTCTGCCAGCTGTCGGGCGAGGACGCCACCGCCACCGCCTTCCTGGCCCAGGGCGGCGTGGGCTGCATCTCGGTGACCTCGAACGTCGCCCCCAAGATGTGCGCCCAGATGCACGACGCCTGGATCAAGGGCGACCTGGAAACCTGCTTTGCGTTGCGCGACAAGCTGATGACGCTGCACGACGTCATGTTCGTCGAACCCAACCCGGTGCCGGCCAAGTACGCCGCCAGCCTGCTGGGCAAGTGCCGTCCCGACGTGCGCCTGCCGCTGGTCGAGATGTCGGACGCCAACAAGGCCAAGGTACAGGCGGCCATGCAGGCCGTCGGCCTGATCTGATCATTCCCGCCGTCCCGGCTTTCCGGGACGGCGGCCACAAAGGCTGCACATGTCCCTTCCCGACCATATCGCCGCGCAGAACCGCAAGGCGCGCCACGAATATTCCATCGCCGACACCGTCGAGGCCGGCATCATTCTGGTTGGCACCGAGGTCAAGGCGTTGCGCGCCGGCAAGGGCAACATCAACGAAGCCTATGCGGGCCCCTCGAAAGAGGGTGAAATTTTCCTTTTCAACGCCTACATCCCCGAATATCAGTCCAGCATGCCGTTCCCGCACGAGACGCGGCGGCCGCGCAAGCTGCTGTTGCACCGGCGCGAGCTGCGCAAGCTGGCGGCGGCGGTGGCGAAGGAAGGGATGACCCTGGTGCCGCTGGACATTCACTTCACCGCGCGCGGCATCGCCAAGGTGACGCTGGGTTTGGCCAAGGGCCGCAAGACCCACGACAAGCGCGAAGCGGTGAAACAGCGCGACTGGGCGCGCGACAAGGCGCGCCTGATGCGGGAGAAGGGCTGACCCTCTCCCCACAGCGAGAGAGGTGTCATGGCCGAAGACGACGTTCCCCTGTTCGGGCGCATCAAGGACAAGCTGGTCGAAACCAAGGAAAAGTGGGCGCGCGACGGCCGCGCCCTGACCGGCGGAACCACCGATCCGGCACAGCGGCGGCTGCCCCCGGGACAGCGCTTGACCGAGGATTGGCCGGTACTGGACCTGGGCATCAGCCCCAACCTGTCCACCGCCGACTGGTCGTTGACCGTGGGCGGCGCGGTGGAAGCGCCGCTGAAATGGACTTGGGACCAGTTCCTGGCCCAGCCTCAGACCGAACTGGTCACCGACATCCACTGCGTCACCACGTGGTCGCGATACGACAATGCGTGGAAGGGCGTATCCGCCCGCCACCTGTTGCAACAGGTGCGCCCGCGCGCCGGTGCGGAATTCCTGATGTTCCGCTCCTACGACGGCTACACCACCAATGTTCCGCTGCACCGCTTCGCCGACGACGACGTTCTGCTGGCCCATTCCTGGCAGGGCCAGCCGCTGAGCCGCGACCATGGCGGCCCGGTGCGGGTGGTGATTCCCAAGCTGTATTTCTGGAAAAGTGCCAAGTGGCTGCGCGCCATCACCTTCATGGACAAGGACAGCCCCGGATATTGGGAAATGCGCGGCTATCACGACGAAGGCGATCCGTGGAAGGAAGAACGCTACCGCTGACCGGGCGGCGGACGCAGGCGCAAACCGGCCTTCAGGAACGGCTGCGGATTGCGGGCACGGCCGTCCACCAGCACTTCGTAGTGCAGATGCGGCCCGGTCGAGCGGCCCGAGCTTCCCAGCAGCCCTACCCGTTTGCCTAGCGGCACCAGCTGACCCTGCCTTACGGTGATGGCCGCCAGATGGGCATAGCGGGTGTGAACCCCCAGGCCGTGATCGATCTCCACCATGCGGCCGAAGCCGCCCCGGCGCCCGGCGAACACCACCCGACCCGGCGCGGTCGCACGCACGGTGGCACGCAGGCGGGCGCGCAGATCGACGCCGGCGTGCATGGCGCGCCGACCGTTGAGGGGATCGACGCGGCGGCCGAACCCCGACGTGACGTCATACTCGGCCAAAGGCGCCGCCAATGGCAGCACCCGCAACGCCCGCTGCAGACGGTCCCAGCGGTCGGGAGCGGGCGGCATGGCCGGGACGAAGGGCCCACCCTTCCCGGCCTCGGCATGGCGGCGCAGCAGCACCTCGACCCGAATGCCCGCTCCCGCCAGCACCCGTTCCACCGCACGAACGTCGCGCGGTGCCGGATGGTGGCCCACGCCGTCGGCAAGGGCGGTACCGCCGATGGTCAGCATAACCGCCATCATGGACGCCGACATCCGTCGAACGAGGCGGTCCAGGCATGACGACGGGCTGCACACGGCCATCGGTGGGTCCTTCGCATGTTCCGACTTCGCCAAGTGTCATGTGGGACCGCGCGGGCGGGGAATAACGTCCTCTGACGGTTGCATGATGTCGCGCAGATGGTAGGCTCTGGCGCGCGCATATTCGCATGCAGGAGTCCCCTTTTGATCATTTCCGGCCGCCGCCCCGGCATTTCCCCCTGGCATCCCGCCTTCCTGGCCGCCACCTGGTTCGGCTGCGGCCTGCTGCCCAAGGCGCCGGGCACCTGGGGGTCGCTGGCCGCCCTGCCCTTCGCCTGGGCGTTGACCCGCCTGGGCGGCAGCGTCGCCTTGCTGGCGGCATCGCTGGCGTGCTTCCTGGTCGGCTGGTGGGCCTCGGCCATCTATGTGCGCCGCACCGGCGCGGACGACCCGTCCGAGGTGGTCATCGACGAGGTGGCCGGGCAATGGCTGGTGCTGGCGGCGGCGCCCGCCGATCCGCTGCTCTATGCTATCGGCTTCGCCCTCTTCCGCGTGCTCGACATCACCAAGCCGTGGCCGGCACGCTGGGCCGACCGCCATGTCCACGGCGGCCTGGGCGTCATGCTGGACGACATGCTGGCCGCCGCCTATGGCGCCGCCGCCATGGCCGTCATCGCTCTATGGAGGACGCTGCCGTGAACGCCTGCAGGGATGGCGCCATTCAGGTGCTGGAAGTGTGCAAGGCCGGCGGCCTGATGGTCGCCACCGCCGAATCGTGCACCGGTGGCCTGGTGGCCGCGGCGTTGACCGCCATTCCCGGCTCGTCGTCGGTGGTGGACCGGGGATTCGTCACCTATTCCAACGCCGCCAAGGCGCAAATGCTGGGCGTGCCCATGGCGTTGATCGACACCCATGGCGCCGTCAGCGAACAGGTGGCGCGGGCCATGGCCGAAGGTGCGCTCGACCACTCGCAAGCCCATGTGGCCGTCGCCGTCACCGGCGTCGCCGGCCCCGATGGCGGCAGCGCCGACAAGCCGGTGGGGCTGGTGCATTTCGCCGCCGCCCGGCGCGATGGCGCCGTCATCGCCCGCCATCGGATTTTCGCCGGCGACCGCGACGCCGTGCGCGAACAATCGGTCGTGTTCGCCCTTGCCTTGCTGGAACAGGCCGCGCGCTAGCCCGCCACATTCAAGTTGCATTTGAAACCGCGCCCGGTCTTGCCTAATCTGCCGCTGGTTTTTGGGGTGACGTGCCACAATGAGCAGCCAAAAAGTTGAGGACAGCGCCAGCCATCTCGAGCGCATCAGCGTGGCCGAAGGCGAAAAGATTTTCGCCCAAGGCGAACGTGGCGATGCCGCCTTCATCATCAAGAGCGGCCGCGTGGCGCTGTTCCAGCATCATGACGGCCACCGCATCGAGGTATGCACGCTGGGTCCGGGCGAGATTTTCGGCGAAATGGCCGTGCTTGACGGCGGCGGCCGCAGCGCCACCGCCATCGCTGCGGAAAATTGCGAACTCGCCCAGGTGCCGCAGGCGCTGTTTCATCGTAAGCTGGAAGGCGCCGACCGCTTTCTGAAATCGCTGATCGAGCTGTTCATCAAGAACATCCGCACCTCGCCGCGCCTGTTCCTGCGCCGCCCGCGCAGCTTTCGCGACCATGTGAAGCAAATGTCGGCGTTTTCCTGGAACCTGCGCCGGTTCGCCGGGCGCATGGACGACGTCGCCATGGCCGACGACGTGCTTGACATGCTGGACCGGCTGGACGGCGTGCTCGACGACCTTGCCAACGTCGCCGAATTGACCGCCGACAAGCGTCACGACCTGATCATCGATGAAGAACTGAACGGCGTCGAGTTCTCGGACGTCATCGGCACCGAAGGCCGCCGCCAGCTGTGACTTTTTAGCGCAAGGGCTCGGCGGTCACCGTCTCACGCGCAGGCGCGGCGGCGGGCACGTATTCCGGCTCGGGCGCGCTTTGCGCCGGCGGAGGCGGCTGCGTGGCGGCGGGCGGCTGCGAATTCTGCGCGGTCCAGGCGCTGTCCTGGCCATGACCATACGACTTGATGCCGTGGGCGATCACGTCGGGCACGCCACAGGCAGCCAGCGCCATGGGCAGCAGGGCGACAAGGGCAAGACGGCTGAACATCGTGTGCAATCCCCAGGAAACGTCACCATTGGGGCGCGGACGCTACACCCATCGCGCTTTGGGCCGCAAGTGACGCTTTTGGGCCAACCCTATTCCCCGAAGACAACGCCGAACCGGTTGTCGAGAACGTCGTCCAGCTTGACCTGCTCCTGACGGACCACGCCCACGCCGGGCAGCAGGCCCTGCCCCTGCAGATCGATCATGGCGCAGACATCGGCCGAAGTGGTCTTTTGCAGCGCGGAAAGTCCACCCTCGAAGCCGTCGCCATAAATTTTCTGCGCCCAGCTTTCCTGGGTCAGCAGGCCCCCCTTGCGGCCGACCACGGTAACGAAGATCAGGGTGACGTCCTGCCGGGTGATGGGGATGGCGTTTTCGACCACGTCGCGAAACAGGTCGCGACGCTCGCCCAATTTAAGGTCGCGGATCAGGAAACGCATCAGATCGCGATGGCCGGGATAGCGCACCGTCTTGTAGTCGAGATTGCGCACCCGCCCAGCCAGCGAGTCGCACAGCGTGCCCACGCCGCCCGACGACGCGAACGCCTCGTAGGTGACGCCGTCCAGCGAGAATTCCTCGAGCCCCTCGAGCGGCGGCACGGTGACCCGCTTGCCGTCCACCAGCGCCTCGCAGGGGTTGCAATACTCGTTGACCAGCCCCTCGACGCTCCAGGTCAGATTATACTTCAGGGCGTTGTTGGGGAATTGCGGCAAGGCGCCCACGCGCAGATGGACGTCCTCGACCTCGTCGAAACGCTCGACCAGCGCCATCGCGACCATGGAAACGAAGCCGGGTGCCAGCCCACACTGGGGCATGAACACGGTCTGGGCGCCCTCGCCCACCGCGCGAACGGCACGGGCGGTTTCCACATCCTCGGTCAGGTCGAAATAGTGCAGCCCTTCCGCCCGCGCCGCCTCGGCCACCTGCACGGTCAGTTGCGACGGCAGCGCGGCGGCGACCACCTCGTGCCCCGACAGCAGGCTGCGCAG
>DATGXU010000042.1:0-4899 GCA_035298685.1 Magnetospirillum sp.
TCACCATGGCGCCCATGGCCGGATGCCCCGGCGGCACTTCCGGGAACAGCCGCGCGAGCAGCGGCGCCAGCAGGCGGGCGACGGCGCGGACCATGCCGCCGGTCTCGGCCACCTTCATCAGCCCCAGGAACAGCGACATCACGCCGACCAGTCCCAGCGCCAAGGGAACGGCGCCCTCGGCCGCCTTCAACGCGGCGTCGGCCAGGGCGGCCATGGCGCTGCCGCCGTGGACCACCTGGCTCCACGCGGCCAGCGCGAAAGCCGACAGGGTCAGCAGGAAAAAGACGACGTTCACCGGATCGCCCCCAACAATTCGCACCCAGCCTAGCAAAGCCCGCCCCCGCGCGCACCCTTGCCGCCGGCCCCCTGCCATTGCTAAGGTCGCGCCGACGGGTTCTTGAAAGGGATACGGGCGATGGGGTGGGCGGCCAAGCTGTGCACGGGTGCCGTGGGGGCGATGATCGTGTGTGTTCCGGCGTGGGCCGCCGACAACGTTCCGGCCCAGATCGAAGCGGCGCGGGCCGCCTATCAGAAAAACGACCTTCCGCGCACCGCCAAGGCGCTGGAAGCGGCGTTGGCCGACATCCACGACCGCCTGGGCAAGTCCCTGTCCGAAACCATGCCGCCCGCCATCGCCGGCTGGCAGGCCTATCCGGCCGAAATACAGGGGTTGGGCCAGGTAGGCGGCGGTCTTACCGTCACCCGCGCCTATGGCAAGGGCGAAGCGACGCTGAATGCGTCGTTGTTCCTGGACAGTCCCGCGGTCGAGGCGGCGGCGGCCATGTTCGCCAGTCCGACCGCCGTCGTCGCCCAGCCCAACACCAAGCGTGTCAAGGTGGCGGGCGAAGACGCCCTGCTGCGCTTCGATCCCTCCACCAAGGCCGGAGAGATCACCGTGGTGCTGGGCAACCGCATTCTGCTGTCCATCGAAGGCGACGACATCGACAACGGCGACGCCCTGACCGAAATGGCGAAGGGGTGGAACCTCAGCAAGATTCGCGCGTTGCTGGGGCTTTAATCCAGCAACAGGCGCACCAGCACCGGCACCACGATGGTGGTCGCCAGTGCGGTCAGGCCCATGGCGAGGCCGGAAAAGGCGCCGGTGATCTCGCCCAACTGAAGCGCCCGCGCGGTGCCGATGCCGTGGGCGGCAGTGCCGATGGCCAGTCCGCGCGCCGCTTCGTTGCGAACCTTCACCGCATCCAGCACCCAGACGGCGACGACCGAGCCGGTGATGCCGGTCAGGATGACCAGCACGGCGGTCAGCGACGGCAAGCCGCCGATGTTTTCCGAAACCGCCATGGCGATGGGCGAGGTGACCGATTTGGGCGCCAGCGAGCGGATGGTCTGCTCGGAAGCGCCCAGCGCCCAGGCCAGCCCCATGGCGGTGGTGGCGGCGGTGACGGCGCCGGCCAGCATGCCCACCAGCACGGCGGCGGTCGAACGCAGCAGCAGGCGCATCTGCCGGTACAGCGGGATCGCCAGCGCCACCGTGGCCGGCCCCAGCAGGAAGTGGACGAACTGGGCGCCGTTGAAATAGGTGCGATAGTCGATGCCGGTCAGCATCAGGAAGCCGGCGATCAGGGTGATGGAAATCAGCACCGGGTTGAGCAGCGGGTTCATATGTCCCTTGCGCCAAACCCAATGGGCCGCCTGATAGGCCAGCAAGGTCGCCGTCAGCCCCAGCAGCGGCGAGGTTTCCAGGAACACCCAGACCGATTGCAGATCGCCGCCCATCACCCACGCCTTCCCTTGGGCGTCAGCCATTGCATCACCAGCCCGGTGACGGCCAGGGTCAGCACCGTGCTGACCACCAGGGCGACGGTGATGGGCAGCCATTCGCTGGCGATCAGCCTCAGGTGGACCATGATGCCGACGCCGGCGGGGATGAACAGCAGCGACAGATGGGACAGTAGGGTGTTGCCCACCTTTTCCAGCCCCTCGGGCACGCCGCGCCGGATCAGCAGGCCGATGAACAGCAGCACCATGCCCACCACCGGGCCGGGAATGGGAATGCCGCTCAGACGGGCGATTACCTCGCCGGCAAGCTGGCATGCCAACAGAACCGTGATATAGGACAGCACCCTGGGGTTTCCTTCCGCCGGGACAAGGGGATTGCCGATGACGTTGGATATTACCCAGAGTGTGGGCGCCATCGCCGCGACGCTGACCACCTTAGCCTTCGTGCCCCAGGTGGTGAAGACCCTGAAGACCCGCCATACCCGCGACATATCGCTGTCCATGTGGGTGCTGTTCTCGGCCGGGGTGGCGCTGTGGCTGGTCTATGGGCTGCTGATGGCGGCCTGGCCGGTGATCGCCGCCAACGCTGCCACTCTGGTTCTGGCGCTGATCGTGCTGGGCGTGAAGCTGTCCAATCGCGGCCGCGAGTAACCAAGGGCTCAGGTCGGCAGGTGCATTTTCGCCGCAGCCGTGCCAGAATCCCAGTCAATGGTAATACCCGCCAAGGACAGGGTGATGGAACACATCGAGCTGTTCGAGCGTCTGGGTCTGGCGCTCGCCATCGGCCTTTTGATGGGCGTGGAACGCGGCTGGCAAGCGCGCGAGGCGGAACATGGCGGCAGTCTGGCCGGCATCCGCACCTTCGCCCTGATCGGGCTGTTGGGCGGCGTCGTCGGCTGGTTCGGGCAGGCGCTGGGCGGAATGGCGCTGGCCGGCGGCTTTCTCGCCCTGACGGCGGTGGTGGTCGCGTCGCACATCCTGCGGGCCGGCCGGGGCGAACAGAACGTCGGCGTCACCACCCAGGTGGCCGAGATCATCGCCTTTTCCCTGGGCGCCATGGCGGTGATGGGCGAGGGGGCGGCGGCGGCGGCGGGTGGCGTGGTCGCCACCGCGCTGTTGGGCGCCAAGGACACCCTGCACGGCTGGCTGCGCAAGGTCGAACAGCTGGAATTGCGCGCCGCCATCAAATTGCTGCTGATTTCCGTGGTTCTGTTGCCGGTTCTGCCCAATCAGGGCTATGGGCCGGAACAGGTCCTCAACCCCTACAAGCTGTGGCTGCTGGTGGTGATGGTGGCCGGCATCTCGTTCAGCGGCTATTTCGCCATCAAGATCGCCGGGCCGCGCATCGGCAGCCTGTTGACGGGGGTGTTCGGCGGTTTGGCCTCCAGCACCGCGCTGACCGTGTCGTTCGCCCGCATGGGGCGCGAGAACCCGGGCATGCAGCCGCTGCTGGCGGCCGGCGTGGCGTTGGCCAACACCACCATGTATGTGCGGCTGTGGCTGATCGTCTATGTGCTCAATCCCGGTATCGGCGCGCCGCTGGCGCTTCCCTTGGGGTGCATGGCCCTGGCGGGCCTGCTGGCGACCTGGATGTTGTGGCGTGCCCGTCAGGACGAGGGCAAGCCCGGCGCCACCGCGCTGTCCAATCCGTTCGAACTGGGCATGGCCATCAAATTCGCCCTGCTGCTGGCCCTGGTTCTGCTGGCGTCCAAGCTGCTGCAGACCTGGGGCGGCTCGGCCGGTCTTTATCTGCTGGCGGCCGGCGCCGGTTTGGCCGACGTGGACGCGGTGGCGCTGTCGATGGCCCAGATGGGCGGCCGATCGGTGGCATTGACGGTGGCGGCCACTGCGGTCACCATCGCCGCGTTCGTCAATACCGGCGTCAAGGTGGCGCTGGTGACCGGTTTGTGCGGTGGCCTGATGGCGCGCCGCATCGGCTATTCCATGGTGGGCATGGTGCTTGCGGGCGCCGGCGGCCTGGCCTTGCGTTGGTTGGGGGTTTGAATGGGAACTGAAGCGGGGACCTTGTCGCTGGAAGCTGCGGTGACCGGCTATTTTCGCGCGCCCGATCCGGCCCGGCTGGTGGAATGCTTCGGCGCCGCCCCGGTCACCGACAATTGGCGGGCGCAGACGGTGCTGACCCTGCCGGTGTTCCTGGCGCTGATGATCGACAATGCCCCCACGGCCGCCGCATTGCTGGTCGATGCGGTGCGCGGCGGCGACGCGGTGAAGATCGAGGTGGTGGCCCAGGCGCTGAACTATTCCCACCATCCCGACCGCCGCAAGCTGATGGAACGTCTGGTGGGCGAGGCTGCCGCCGGCTCCATGGACCCCGCCGGCGCCGACTTCAAGACGTTCACGCCCACCCATCCGGTGCATGTGGACATGCTGTGGGCGGCGTTCTTCGCCACCGGCGAGCCCGTCTACGTGGCCCGCATCGCCGGCCTGCTGGATGGCTGGATGCCCGAATCGCAGTTGCAGCCGCTGCTGGCGGTGGCCGCGCGCGACGAGGATTCGGCCCGCCGCGCCATGGCCGGCGTTCTGGCCGACGCCGCGCAATGGAGCCTGGCCGCCAACGCCCGCGATCTGATCGAGGTCCGCACCGCCCTGGCCGCCCACGCCGCCCGCCGCGACGGCCTGGGCGCCGCCCTGGCGGCCAAGATCTTGGCCGGGCTGGGGAACTGAGGCGTTTTCTGTGGGCGAAAACAAAAACGGCGGCATCAACGATGCCGCCGTTTTGTTTAGGTGAACGCCTTGAAGGCGATCAGGGTGAAGGTGTCCTTCACCCCCGGCAAGGTCTGGACGGTGTCGACCACGAACTGGCCGATGTCCTGACCGTCATCCAGGAAGCACTTCAGCAGCAGATCGTACTGGCCGGAAATGGAGTGGACCTCGGACACCTGTTCCAGGTCCACCGCGTTGTCCGCCACCTCGTAGGCGCGGCCCAGTTCGCATTTCACCTGCACGAAGATGGTCTGCATGACGGGCTTACTCCTCGCCTTCTTCCCGCTCGCCGTCGTCCTTGGCGCTGCGCGGGGCGATTTTGGGCACCTCGCGCAGGATGAAGTCGGGCACATGGTCGCCGAAGCCGACGACGCCGTCGCGGTGGGTCATCTCGCCGATGCCCAGCTCGTCGATGCGGCCCCGGCGGCGGCCATC
>DATGXU010000043.1:0-1564 GCA_035298685.1 Magnetospirillum sp.
CCCACCCTGCAGGCGCTGCGCAACATCCCCTCCATCGCTTGGGTGCCCATGTTCATCCTGTGGTTCGGCATCTTCGAAACGTCGAAGGTGATCCTGATCGCGGTGGGCGTGTTCTTCCCCATCTATCTGGCGCTGAGTGGCGCCATCATGGGCGTCGACCGCAAGCTGGTCGAGGTAGGCCGCATCTTCCGCTTCAGCCACCGCGAGATGATCACCCGCGTGCTGCTGCCCGCCACCCTGCCCGCCTATGTGATCAGCCTGCGCGCCGGTCTGGGCCTGGGCTGGATGTTCGTGGTCGCCGCCGAGTTCATGGGCGCCGAGCAGGGCCTGGGCTTCCTGCTGGTCGATGGTCAGCAGACCGGCCGCCCGGCGGTCATCCTGGCGTCCATCACCGCCTTCGCCATTCTGGGCAAGCTGACCGACTGGCTGCTGGCCGCCGCCTCGGCCCGCTTCCTGACGTGGCAAGACACTTTCAAGCCGGCGGAGTAACGCGGATGCTGGACATCACCCAGGTCGACAAACGCTATCCCAACGGCCTGCTGGCCCTGGCGGCCCTGGACCTTCACGTCGCCCAAGGCGAGATCCTGGCCATCGTCGGCGGCTCGGGCTGCGGCAAGAGCACGTTGCTGCGCCTGATCAGCGGCTTGGACAAGCCCACCGGCGGCAAGGTCGCCCTTGACGGCACCCCGGTCGCCGGCCCGCGCGCGGAGATCGGCATGGTGTTTCAGGAACCGCGCCTGATGCCGTGGCTGTCCATCGAGGACAACGTGGCCTTCGGCATCCGCCACCTGCCCGCCGCCGAGCGCCGCAGCCGGGTGTCCGAGGCGCTGTGCCGCGTCGGCCTGGCCAGCCACGCCGGCGCCTGGCCGCGTGAATTGTCGGGCGGACAGGCCCAGCGCGTCGCCCTGGCCCGCGCCCTGGTGGGCCGGCCCAAGGTGCTGCTGCTGGACGAGCCGTTCTCGGCACTGGACGCGCTGACCCGCAACGACCTGCAGGAACATCTGCTGGATCTGTGGGCCTATGACCGCCCGACCATGATCCTGGTCACCCACGACATCGAGGAAGCGTTGTTCCTGGCCGACCGCGTCGTGGTGATGCAGCCCAATCCCGGCCGCATCCGCGTGGACGTCACGCCCCATTTGGGGCGGCCGCGCGACCGCCTGAACGCCGAGTTCCTGGACTGGAAATACCGGCTGCTGGCCGCCCTTGACCACGCCAGCCGCCAACCCACCGGCGACGAGACTTTCCCCGCCGCCGCCATCTGAAGGCCTGAGAATGTCCGAAACCTATCCCGTGCCTGCCTGGGCCGACCGCGCCCATGTGAATGCGGAAACCTATGACCGTCTGTACCAAAGCTCGATCGCCGATCCCGAGGGCTTCTGGCGCGAGCAGGCGAAATCCCTGCAATGGACCACCCCGTTCACCCAGGTTCGCGACACTAATTTCGCCGCCGACGACCTGCGCATCCGCTGGTTCGCCGACGGCACTCTGAACGCCTCGGTCAACTGCGTCGACCGCCACCTGCCGGCCAAGGCCGACACCCCTGCCATCCTGTGGGAAGGCG
>DATGXU010000044.1:0-13526 GCA_035298685.1 Magnetospirillum sp.
CAGCGTGCGCTCACCCACCACCGTGGGCGAAGGCTTCTTCATCCGCTCCGTCGGAGGCACCTCGATCAAATCCTTGTCGGCACACCAGTTGAAGAACTTCGACAGGTAGCTGAGCGTGCTGTTGGCGGCGCTGGGGCTGCCGCGTTCGATCATGCCGTCCAGCACGGCGTGCACGTCGGCGCGGGTGACAGCGCCAATCGGCTTGTTGGCCCATGCCGCCGTATCCGGGCCGAACAGCACGCGCTTGTATTCCCGATGGGTTGACGCCGCCAACCGGGGCTCGACGTGCTGGCGCATGAACCGCTCGCCCACCGCCTTGAAGGTGTTGGCAGCCTTTTCCGTGTGCGCCTGCTTCTCGGCTTGGCGCTGCTGGCGAGGATCGTGTCCAGCCTGCGCCATCTCCAGCCAATCGCCCGCCTTCTTGCGGGCGTCGGCCAAGCTCAATCCGGGGCCGTCATCGGCGACCTTCGCGGCGCCGACAGTGAGGCGGGCAAGCTTCCCGTGGATGCGCGTCATGACGAAATAGGTCCGGGTGCCGGCAGGCGAAACGCGGACACCGAAGGCCGGCATGACCGCATCGAAATAATCCGCCTGCCCCTTTTCGGGCGGCGAGAGGCGAGCGACAGCGAGCGAGGTGAGCTTGATCTTCGGCATGCCGCCCCCATAGGTAACAATAGGTAACAAAAAAGCCCCCTTCAGGGGCGTTCAGAGACGTTACCTCATGTTCACCATGACGGGCAATAATCTTGTATTTTCACGAGGTTAACGGGGTGCGATCTGCTGATATGTTCGACCATGTTCAGCCAATTTCGCTGACTCTTAATCAGCGGGTCCAAGGTTCGAGTCCTTGTGCGCCCACCATAATTTGAAAGGCCCTGCCGGCAACGGCAGGGCCTTTCGCTTTGCAGGTCCCCCGGAAGTCCTCCACGATAACCGCTGGCCAAGATTGGCAAGGACGTTACGCCCGCCCGCCGTTAAACGATCGGGGCGCTATCGGCGACGGGTTGTTGAAACGCAATGACACCCGCCATATAGCCAAGGAAATGGGGATCATATGGGTAGTCCCATGAATAGACCTCGGACCGCCCCGGCAACGGTTCCAGATTGAGCCTCTTGATCTTCCCACAATAGATCTGGACGCTGCCCCGTATCACTTCCTGCCCAGTGACCGCCTCGCCTCTCTCTAGGCGTTGTCGGACCAGTTGATCGACAACGACAAATCGGGTGTCGGCGTCGATGACCCGACCCGCCTCGCTGACTTTGGGGTAGTTTCTGACGCCTTGTCTTTCGAACATCCCCAGTACATCCTTAACGGGTCCGCCGTGATCCCTAATCTCTTCGGCCAGAGCATTCGTCGCCAACTGCGCCGGAGTCAATGTACCGTCCGTAACAGCGCCGCTGCGAAACTGCCGCTTCAGCACGTCGCGGGAAATTTCGGCCGAGGGGTTATGGGTGATTCCGTCCCCTTCCGATATGACGAAGTCGAAGACGACTCCGCCACCTTCCCCGTCATACTCGCCATGACGATTGACCCGGCCGCCGGTCTGAATCAAGCTGGCGGTGCTAAATCGCTCGCGGAAGCCGTTCCGGAAAGAAAGCTCGACGCCGGCTTCAACGCAACTGGTGGCTACGAGGGTCCAGTCTTCTTGACAGGACTCACGCAACCGTTCTTTGACACGATGAAGCACGACCTCCCTGTCGCCTGGACACAGAGCTGTCGAGAGGTGGAGGACATCGTAGCCGCTGTTGCGCATCCACTGAGCGACGACGGCGGCAGATTGCACGGTATTGAGGATGAGCAGCCGCGGGCCGGGTTTCGACGTCACGAAGATAGCAAGATCGGCTACCGCGTGCATGGGCGGGGCCTGTTCGGAGCGGATGCGTCGCCGTTCCGCCAGGAATACCCTGCCCACCAACGCGGGGGGCAGTAACTCCGGCAGCCTCTCCGGATCAGCAATGATGCCGGGGTTCTCCCAGAAGCGAACCAGGGAACCGCTGGAAAAGGCGAAGCGGCATCCCCACGACGTCGCTAGTTCACGAATCCAGCGCCAGTTCTGCGGCCAGAGATGCGCCGGCAAGGCAGCATGCGCCTCGTCCAGGATTACGGCTGAACCGGGCAATTCATGAAGCTTGCGGAGGCGGGCGGGCGTGCTGGCGGCCAATGTCTCGAAGAACTGCACAGCCGTGGTCACTGTCACAGGGGCGCGCCAAAGGCCGGCCAAGCTCCGGTCCTCTCGGTCGGAGAAGTCCACACGATGGTGATGCTCGGCGACCACGTGGGCGGGGCTCTCGCCATCAAGGCATAAGAACTCTCGTAACGCTGCAACCGTCTGGCTAATGATGGTCGTGTAAGGAGCGACAACGATGATATGCCGCAGGTTATCCTGGGCGGCGCGGCGCAGCATATGGGCCATGACTGCAGTCGTCTTGCCGAGCCCCACTGGGGCTTCACAACTGACCATGGGAGCGGTGACTTCCGAAGCGAGGCAGGCGTCGAAGAAGGCAGCGCGGTCGCAGTTACGGGGGCCCGGCTTGTCTCTGCCAAGCTGTCCGACACAGGCCACCAGACGGTCGAGGCGTTCCTGCCAGCGGCATCCCACAGAGGAAGGCGGCGCATGGCCGTCCGCTCTCGCACTATCCTCATAGTCGGCATCGACCAGGCACGACAGTGCCAACCGCATTGCCAATCCATGACGGGCGCTCAATCTCCCGATGGCCAAGTGTCCCGCTGCGGCCTCATGGGTGCGCAGATAGTCCGCCAGATGCTGGTCGGTCCGATTGACCTGGGCGGCGCCTCGCACCTCGTCGCCGCGACGCCCCCCTCGGAGCTTCCGCCCCTTGTCATCACCGAACTCTTCGACGAAGGACGGTAGCCCAGGCGCGTGATGTGCCCTTACCAGCCATGCTGCCATATCGTTGCCCATGCGCTGGAGGTGGGCGACACCGGCATCGACGTGGTCCCACGGTAGCCGCGTCTGCCGTCCGGCATGCAGAGCCGCCTGCACGTCAGGATCGAGCTTCCCCAAGTCATGGAAGGCGGCGGCCGCCTCGACGGCCTCCCTCAGTCCGGGTGGCGCGCCGGAGGCGTTACACAACATCGCGTCCGCATTCCGAGCAGCCAAGCGCCGTACCTCGGTGACGTGGCGCCCGTAGGGATCTGCCGCGCATCCCGGGGCCGGTGCGGAATGGGCAAGAGGCTTCATGTTGGTCACGCCAGGGCGGGTTCCCAAACCTCCATGCACAGATCGTCGAAGGATTGTAGCCGCGCTTCGATGTCCTCTGGGAGGACGGTCGGGATGTCGTATTCATCGATGCTCAGGGAGGGCTGGTCGGGCTCTCCCTTGACCTTGCGCGGCATCATGGCGTCGATGATGCGGTGGTCGGGGCAAGAGCCGAGCGGGCTTTTGTGGGTTGCGTACCACGCATGGCGGATGACGACGAACGGACGGACGTTCGAGGCGGTCTGGCTGTAGGCATGGGGGATGAGGAAGCGCAGCAGGTCGATGTCACGGCCGGCGCAACCGGTCTTGCGCGCCTCCATGGGATTGACGAAGAACGGCATGGCGTAGACGGCATGCCTGACCACGCGCCATGCCAGGGGCGCCATCCCCCGGTCCTTGCCCTCCTGGACTCCAGCCTTGTTGGTCAGGGTTAGGCGCTCAATCTCAATCGGTGCGATGCTGATCCCCGGGCCGAACTGGACGACGCCGGTCCGGATGAAATGGTCGACGGGCTGTTTGTTTTCCCTTGCCTTCATGGATTCCAGAAAGGTGTTGCCGAAGACACGCGCATCCCAGAAAGCTTGCCTAAACTGCTCTGCTGGCATCTTCTCGATTTCTTTCCTATCCCTCCCCCTCGCTTCGAGAATGCGGTACTGCTCGGCCTGCAGGTCCAGTGCGGCCGCGGCCAACCTCCACAAATCACCGTCCTTGTGGTCGATGAGATCGCGCAGCTTACGCTTGACCGAAACTGGCGAGATCAGCCCGCGTCCATCGCTTTCCAGAACGCGCGGATCGCTTTCCATGTCCGGATCACCGTTCGGATTGGAAAGGCGTGCCTCAATGATGAGGAGGCCGGTGCCGCGATTGAGGTGGTCCATTAAATATTCTCCCCCTTTTCATCGTCCTGGTTGTCATCGGCGCGTTTGGGCAGGCCGGCCACGTAGCCCAGCAGGAGTTCCGCACGGAAGGCATCGTCGGTTCTCTCCGGCACCTGCCCGTGAAGGTCCCGGCTCAATTCGGCAGCCCTGGCGGCATGGGCGGCCCCGCGCAGGATGGCCCAATTCTGCTCTCGCCTCGCCTTTTCCATGTCCACGCGCTTGGCCCATGCCCAGTATGGGCTCCAGCGCCGGGCAAGCAGCGCCAAGGCCTTGCGAGGACTGGATTGCGCCATCGTCAGGACCGAATTGCCAAGAAGCGTGGGCGGCACCTCGCCCTTGCGGACGTCGGCGCAGTAGCCGACATGCACGATGTCGGCGACGGCCAGCAACTGGCCCAGTTTGAATGCGGCCTCGCTCATGTAGTCCTCCTTGTCGCGGCCGATCTTCGAAAGTAGCAGTCCTGCCAGCGCGCCAGCGCGCAGGGCAGCACTCCGATCGAAATCGAGGGCATGCTTCAGTTTTGAGGCGGGCGCATCGCGGCGCAGCGCATGGATGCTGCCGGCAAGGAGCCCTGACTGTCGGCGCAGGAGAAGGTGCAATCCCTTGCGTGCTACCCGGTTGGAGCCGCCCTCGTCAAGGAACAGGGTGAAAGCCTCCGCCGCCGTCATTCCGCCGACCTCGGCCCGACGCCGCCCTCCCTCCGCATAGGCGATCCGAGACGCTGCCGGCACCCGCAAGGGTCCCAGGAAGGGCGGTCGCCCCATCGCTGTCCGCCGGGCTTTCGACGGCACCGGCAAGGCCAACCAGGGGGGCAGATTGTCTTGCGCGCGCTGCCAGCGGGCCGCCGCATCGCATAATGCATCGGCCGTTACGTTTCGATGGAAAACAGCTTTGTGATTTCCCGGATCGACGCGCCGCAGCAGGCAGACTTCGACACTGCGGTCACCATCTCTCCTTGCATCAATCGCCTCGATCACGCGCTTTGCCTTCAGCAGAAAGACTTCACCGGAGTCGGGCGATTCCTCGCCATCCTCATCTCCGGCCAGCAGGTCGGCGCAGGGAGCATCGGGGGCGCTGCGAGCGAAGGCGATCAGCAGATCGTTCTCGCCCGGCCGTTCACTCGGCACTGGCGTCCATGTCCGTCCGCGCCAGTTCGATCCGGCCAGGAGATCGAGGGCGCCACCGAGACGTTGAACCACGTCCTGACCGACGGACAGAGAAGCTGTATCGCTCCGGCCGTACCGACCTGCCGCGGGAATGTCGCCATTTTTCGAAAAAATGTAGACACCTCCCACGACGGGGAGCGTCGGCTTGGGAAAGTTGCCATCCAAGAGCGACGTGGTTTCGCCAGTCAACGCACACCGCCCCTCCCTACCCCCTATGCTGGAAAGAGCCCGGCTGATCGCGGGGATATGGCGTGGGTCGGAGGCGTCGCAGTCGAAATCGTCCCGGCTGGCGTCGAAATAAAGAGCCCCACCGCCTGTGAGAAGCATCTGGCCCGCCACGTCCAACCAGCGATCCGGGTCTTCCGTGGCTTCGGTCAGCAGCTTGGCAGCAAGGCCACGAAACAACCGCTCGGGTGTGGCAAAGGCGGTTAGTGCCCGGTCGATCAACCGAAGGATGGAGCCGCTCGGGCCGTTGTCCAGCCCCACGAGTCTTTTTCGCCGTTCTTTCAAACTGCCAAGCAATCCACTGCCAGGCCAATCGTCCGCGAGGAAACCGTGTTCGAGAGCTTCCCACAAGGTTGTGAAACGGTCAGCAGGGACGATGGATTTCCACCGCTCCACCACACGCCGCAGAACTCCGTCGCGCTGTGCGGTGGTCATTTTCTTCCACCGATCCTCATAGCCCTCTGGCACAAAAACCGGGCCCTTCAACTGAACGAACGGGAAGCGGTTGTGGTTGCCGTTCGCGAAAGTCCACGATGCACTGACCACCTCGGCGGACATGACATCCACGTTCACTACATTCCCGTCAGCGTCGAGCCTTACGCGCACGCTGTCCCTCTTTCCCGGGGTCTGGACATCAGGATGGCGCGGCACGATAGCGAAACCCGCAGCCTCCAGGCCGCGGGCCATGACGAGGCATTCATTGAGCAAAGTGGAAAACTCCTCTTTCGACGCGGGCGTCCTGCTCGAACCTGGGTGCATAGAAACCGCCGTGCCCTTTGTTCCACATCGAGCGCAGGAAAGACGGGATGGTCAGCGTAAGGTCAGTATCGACCTCGAAATCTTCGCGGAACTCCCCCCAGTACGAACAGGTGAACTCGCTCCATCCCAGGCAGGGCGTCCGGAAGCACCGCCCCTGTTTCAAGCGGCGCAGGAAAAGTTCTTGTAGATGGTGCCTGGCATTGATCGCCGCTCGTGTCTCACCGCGCTCTATAACGCCTTCGAGGCGATAGCACACGTCGAGCAGGACGGTGGCAATCAGTTGCATATTGTCGTCGCCGCTGATCTGGCTTGGCTTCCGCAGCGGCCCGCCATAGTTGGTCATGTAGCGCTGAAAGCGGATCACGCCGCCGGGCGAGTGACGGGGCTTGCAGATCTCCACTCGGGTGGGGCGGATCCATGCCTCGCCTCGGCCCAGCATGGCGATAGCCTCGAAAATGCCCTTGCACGCCGACCACGTCGGCACCGGATAGCTTGTCGGCGTTGCTCCGGTGTCAGGGCGCGAGAACATCGCCAGCGGTCCAGCCACCTCAATCTGCACTGGGTAATTGCCCATGTGCCTCCTCCCCCCAAAAAAGCCCGTCTGGCGATGAATGCGCTCACTGAGACCCGCAGCAGCGCCTTACCTTACACCCCAGCAGGTGACAGAAACGGTCACACGTTCTTCGGCAGCGATGGGTTAGGCTTTGCCGTCGATGCGTCCTTTTGATTGAAAAGATAAGGCATGATGAAGACTGTCACCAGCGACTTTCTCTCGTGACTCAGCGATGCCGACGCCGAGGTCCTGAAATCGATCCTGCCCCGCATGTTCGAGAACGATGCCTCGTCGGCGCGGCCGGAAGGCAGCATGGAAGTGATAAAGGTGCTGTGGTGGAGCCATTCGAGCCGAGCCGGCCAATACTCGTCGGCCAAGGTCCATAACAGCCTGACCGTCAGCGAGGACGGTTCGATCTCGCTGACCAACCTGTCGGGCCTGGAACCCGAGACAATCCAAGGTTTCTGACTAAAGATCGGTAATTTGCGCTTAAAAAATGCGATAAGAGGCTGGCGAACAACGCCAGCCTCTTCAGATTTGCGTCCCCCGGAAGTCCCCTGGAGCCCCACTCGGGAGGTAGCTAACCCTCGCAGTCCTCTGGTAGGCCGCTGACGGACACCCCTTGCCTGGCAAGTTGGCGATCACTCCGTTATCGTCGGTGACTTCGCCGACGAGTTGGCAGCCGCGCCGAGGTCAGCGCGTCCCCAAGCAGGACGCCTGCGCGTAGCCGACGCGTTCGCGTGCCGCCTTCCCACGCGCACCAGTCAGGTTTGAGACGACGCACGACCAGTGAGCAGCCGAGCCCTTCTCTTCGCTGCACATGTATTGGGCTGTGGTGGCGTCGGGCTCACCTGCCGCCATGTAGGCGGCCACGCACGCCCGCATGGCTTGCGGGTCGGTTCGAGTCTGGATCTTGTTGGCCTGAGGCAGCGTCCTCTCCACCACCTCAAAGCGGGCACCGGCCTCTATCGCCTCGCGAGGGTCCTGTCCGGCGGCCATGACGGCCACTTTCATGATCACCAGCTTGCCGACAAATCCGTCGAGCTGTGTCACGAAGCTCCGGTCTAGCGCCTGAACAGGGACCATCGGGTCGGTGCTCGTCAGGTGCGCAGCCGAACGGTACGGCGACCACGTGAGACAATAGTACGGCGCCCCCGCCCGGTCACACCGTGAGAACTCGCCTTCGTTCTCCCACGGCGCTGTCGCGGCTGGCGCAGCCTTTCCGCCTGCACCCTGAGACGGAGAGGCACTCAAGGCGGAGACTGCCCCGCCGTTCTCGATCTTGATCGAGGCTCCGCCCTCGATAGCCTCATGATCGAGGGTAGAGCCGCCAGCCATGGCGGGCCCGGTCACAGCCACCGTGCGCTTCGCCTCCGACAAGGGAGTGAGAGCGGCGGGAAGCGGACTTCCGGGCGGCAGGCTTTCCTCATACGCGATGACGTGCTCCGCGCCCTTCGCATCGATGATGCAGAACGACGGGCCGAGCGCCCGGTGATGACAGAAGTCCGCCTTCCCCTGGATGCGGATGTCGGCCGCCTGAGCCACCGCAGAAAGTGCCACCATGGACATGGCAGCGACGACAGTCATGGTCTTCATGGTCTTCTCACTGTTGGCAGGTGGCGGCTCCAAGCTGGCGCCACCACCGATGAGAACTGCAAGCTAGCGCTGCTCCAACTTCTTCTGAGCCCGAGCGGCCATGCCCTTCTTGGCGAGAAACAGGGCCCCGATGAAGAAGGCGAAGGCGAGCACCCACATGAAGACCGTGGACGCAGCCATGTGCGCGTTGCTGGACGCCTTGAGCATGAACAGGGCGACGAGAGCCGACACTGCGCTGAGAGCAAAGTACATGATGACATCTCCTTACGGTAGAAGTGTTGTGACGCTGAAAGCCTTCCAGCACATGGCCGGATGGACGCTAGAGATGGAAGGCCCCGACCTGCCGCAGGTTGTAGCGGTCGTCGAAGGCCGGTTCGGACATGGCAAAGAGGCGGATGGTTTCGGCCAGCGCCGGCAGCAACCCCAGCCCAGGCACCAGCAGCAGCGCCAAGTACAGCAGCCCAACGCCCCACGTTCCCAGGTAGAACCGATGGACTCCGAACCCGCCCAGCAGGAGGGCCAGCAGCGCGGCGGTCGTCTTGCTCTTACCCCGGTGTGGCGTGATGCAATCGCCCAGGCGCGGGGCACACGCCCCGGCACCCCGCGAGACAGATGGCTGTTGCCCCATGAGCTCAACGAAGCGCGCCATGACCTGCGCCGCCTTCTCGCGCGGCGCCTTGACTGTCGAGAACGCGTCCTTGAACCCGCCACGCACAGTGACGGCGGTGGTACCCCCGCCCTCGTCTCGGAACTGCCCGGTGACACATAGGCCCCACGGGTTGATCCCATAGCGCCAGGTGCCTTCCACCACCCCGTTCTCCGGCTGCTGCTTCTTGATGGTGCCGCCTGTCTCGGTCATGGCGCGCGCCATGGTGGCAACGGCGGCATGGTAGTCTCCGGTGAACCGGAAGGTTCCCGGTTGGTCTTCGGTCGTCATGATTCCCCGATGTTTCCGCTAGGTTCATGAAAGCTTGAACTAGAGTCTATTCTCCGTCCAGTTGAATATAAACGCAACATAGGTTCATGGCTGACGGCAGGCCCCGAAGCAAGACTGCTGGGGAAGCCATGGACACGAAAATTCACATCGGGGTTAGGGTGAAAGCCGCTAGGCAAGCCCGTGGCCTGACGCAAGAACAGCTTGCCGACATGGTCGGCAAGTCGGTCGAAACCGTCTCGAACATCGAGCGTGGAGCGATGCTGACTGGCATCGACACCCTGCAACGCATCGCCCGTTCCCTGGACGTATCGATCAGCTACTTCTTTGAGGGTGCGGATGACGCGCGACAGGTCGGGCGAGGCCGTCTGGAAGACGAGCAACGCCTCATGACCTTGGGGCAGCAGCTCGCACCCGACGACCTGCGCTTGGCTCTCTCCCTGCTGGAGACGCTACTTCGACACCGTGGGACATGAACGTGGGCGATCTCCCGCTGGAGATCGCCCCTGCCTTAGCTACCGTTCCGCTGTATTCCGTGCCGTCCTGGCACGGATGAAATCCTCCACATCCTCCCTCGCGTAGCGGACACAGCAGCGCCCGAGGCGGATGAAGCGCGGGCCGGCTCCCGTCCGGCGCCAATTCTCCAGGCTCTTGACGGACACCTGGAGGCGGGCCGCCACCTCGGGCGGGGTCAGCAGGACACCGTCTTGCGGCGGAGAGGATGGGGAAGTTGACCGGGGGACGAAGTCCGCCGGCACGGCCGGGACGATGACGCGCTTGAGCATCTTCTTGGCGGTGGACATAGAGTTCTCCTGTTGGAAAAAAGCAAAGGGAGGTGGGGCGGCCCACGCGGGGCCGCCCTGCCTACTCGGCTGCCGCCAGGACCGGCAGCATCAGCCGGCCAGCAATGTTGGCGGCGTCCACCAGCCGGTCGTTCTGCAGGTGAGCGTAGCGACGGGTGGTGCTGAGCTGAGTGTGGCCGAGGATCTCGGCCACCTCGTAGATCGGCCGGCCATGGTTCACCAGGGTGCTGGCGAAGCTGTGGCGCAGGTCGTGAATGCGCAGGTCGGATGGCAGTCCCGCCGCCTTGCGCACCCGCTCCCAGCACTTGCGAACGTTCTCCAGCGGCTGGCCCTCCACGCTGCCCGGGAACACCCACGGGCAGTCCATATGCCGGGGCTGGGCCAGCAGCACCGTCGCCGCCGCGTCGGACAAGGGGATGTGACGCTTCCTCCCCGACTTTGCCCTGGGCACCCGCCAAGTTCGGCGGGCGAGGTCAACGTCTTCCCACCGCATGCTGAGGGCCTCCCCCTTGCGGGCGCCGGTCAGCGCCAGCAGGGCGATGCAGGCGGCAGCTATCTGGCTGGGCTCGGCATCCAGCGCCTGGAACAGTCGCCGCGTTTCCTCGGCGGTCAGGAACCGTTCACGACCGTGCTCGCGTAGCATGTCGGCATGCTGCGCCGGGTTTTTGCCCTGCACCACCTCCCAGCGCAGGGCGAGGTTAAAGATGCGCCGGACCAGGGCGGTGTACCTGTTGACCGTCGCATCTGACAGACTGTCCTCACGCAGGTTTCGCTGGAGATCGACCACGTCGGCGGGCGCGATGCTGTCCAGGGCGCGCGGGCCCCACAGCGGCACCAGCCGCAGGCGGCAGAATGACTCGTGGTCGCGGTAGGACCGCAGCCGCTCCTTGACGTAGGGGAGATAGGTTTCGGTGACGAACGCCGCGAAGCTGGGAACGGCACGGCGCCGCTCCTTCTCGGCCGCCGGATCCCCCTTGAGTGCGACCTCGGCACGGAGCTCCTTGGCCTTCTTGCGGGCTTGGTCCACGGTGACGTCGCCCAGCTTGCCGAGCTTGACCTCGCGGGTCTGACCACGTTCGGTGGTGTAGCGGAGCCAGAAGGTGACCCCACCGGTCGGCCACACCTCCATCAGAAAGCCGGTGACGATGGAGTCGAAGATGCGCAGCTTGCGCTTGCCGGGCGGCACCGGCGGCGGCTTCTTCGCTAGGCTCGCGGTGATCGCTTGGCGCTGTTTCTTCTCGTTCATGGTCTTCTTGCCCCTGTTTGAGTGAAGGGGGCGCGACGGCGCCCCCTCCGTTGCTATCAGGCCGTCCCGCCGGCGGCGCCGAGGGCGCGGCAGGTCTCGTCGATCATCGCGTCGAGGTGAACAGACCATGCCACCGGCTCGCTCAGGCCCTCCGGCGGGATGATCGGGAAGGTGTTGCGCGCCCTCGTTTCCAGGGCGGGCAGGTCGTCGCGGCCCTCGTCGCCCAGGGCCAGCGTGAAGGCCCTGGTCCAGGCCGACTTCGGCACTAACCGGCCGACCCGGACGTCGATAGCCCGGGCATCGCCGGACGGGTGGCCGATGATGTCGGCGAGTACGGCGCCGACCTCGGCGGGGGCGCAGGTTGCCGTGTCACCCTCGCCATCGAAGGACAGGCGCCCGATCACGGCGTCCGCCAGGGTGTCATCGCCCAGGAACGTGCGTAGCGTGGCCTGGGTCACGGGCGCGGGCGAGATGTTGCCCGCCTCGCACCGTTCGGCCTCCTCAACAGCCACCACGGGCGTCGGGGCAGTCAACTGACCGGTGCGCACGGCGTGGAGGAAGTCTTCCAGGTGGGCGTTGGTGACCCAGGTTGCCGACGACACGGGCGGCCGGACGCGGGGCAAAGCCATCTCCATGATGGCTCGCTTGCTGCCCAGCAGCGGGCCGATCTGGTCCATCCATATGTCCAGCGGCACGAAGAAGGTGTCGGCCGAGATCGCGGTGAAGGATGCGCCGCATGTGAGAGCCGGGGCCCGCATCGCCTCGCCCAAATGGGCCAACACGCTGCAGCAGTCACCGGTGGCGGCGGCTTCCGCCAGCGGCAGGCCGAGGCCGCCCAGCGGCAAGCCGTTGGCGATCTCGTCCATGCGTTCGAGGGTGATGGTTGTCTGGTTCATGGGGGGGCTCCTGAATGGTTGGCGGTCGGCGATCCGACCAAGGATCGAGGCACCGCAGAGTGGGGCGCAGGGTGCTTCGATGGGTTGTTAGGGAAACTTTGCGTGCGAAAGAGGCTCAGCCCCCGGGCAGGTGGATCACCACCTTGACTAGCGCGACATCCCCCTCCGCCCGACCGCTTCCGGGCCACGGGCGCGACGGCGGGATCGGGCCGGTGGAAATGGGCAGGCCGATGAGGGAGAGCGGCGAGGTCGGGATGGTGTCGGCGACGCGGGCGATGGTTTCAAGCAGCTTGAACATGGTTTCTCCTCGGGGTGCTGTCGGCCGGGTCAGGGGAGGCGCGGCTTGGTCGGGTGGAAGGGGGAAAGGTCGAGCAACAGGGCGTCGGCCAACTCGGGCACCGCCGTGGCTGCGGCCGGTCGGTGGGCGGGGTCCAGCAGCGCCGGGTGGCCACCGTGTCTGGCCATCAGCTCCGAGAGGTCGAAGTGCCGCCAGCGCGGCACCGTCTCCAGCGTCAGGCCGTACAGCACGTCGCCGCTACGCTCGACGGGGTACCAGGTCAGCCGGTGCCAGCGGCAGGCTAGACGGAGCGGCAGCACCAGCTCCGCTGTCTCGCGGCCGTCCGTGGCCCACAGGGGCGGCAGGTCGGACAGCGATGGCGGCGCCCCGGTCATGTCCCGTCCCCGCGGGTGAAGACGTGCCAGGTGCCGTCGCTGGCGACCGACACGGCGACGCCCTCGGCCACGGGCCAGGCGTGCAGTTCCTCCTCATCTTCCAGGTCGTTCACGGCGGCCAGGAGCTCGTCGAGAGTGGTGGGCCGCAGGCCCAGGGTGGCGAGGTAGAACAGGATGCGGCCAGGGTCCTCGCCGGTGGCTAGGGCGGATGCAAAGGGGGTGAAGGTGGCCTCGGGCTCCTCGCCCAGGTCGCAGAAGGCCGCCGCCAGGGCGGCGAAGGGCGAGGGCGCGTCAGCGCCCGGCCCGCGGTCGGTCGATGTCATGGGGTTTCCCTCGGTGGTGTTTCGCGCGGAGCAATCCGCGCGGATCACCCGCATGACATTCACCCGTTGACGATCCCGCCTACGTCTTGGGAACAGGGATGCTGGGCACCCACCGCCTTGCCGCCTTTTGGCGGCTGGCGGTGGGTGCCTCATCCTTCCCTTTAGGGAAGGCGGGGATAGCGGAGATAGCGGGAAATGTGCGGCCTATGCCAGGGTGGTGTCCGGAGAGGAGATGGGCGCAGCTCCAACGGCGG
>DATGXU010000045.1:0-1567 GCA_035298685.1 Magnetospirillum sp.
CGGCAGCAGCCGGGGCGTGCCGTCGGCAGGGGCGTCGATCTCGGGCATGGGATCGGCGGCGCGCAGCACCAGATGGGCATTGGTGCCGGAAATGCCGAAGGCGCTGACGCCAGCCCGCCGAATGCCGGCGGCGGGCCAGTCGCTGCCTTGGGCGGCGGGCTGCACCGCCATGCGGTCCCACGGCAATTGGCGGGTGGGGGTGGAAAAATCCGGCTGGCCGGGAATGTGGCCGTGGGCAAGGCACAGCACCGCCTTCAACAGGCCGGCCATGCCGGCGGCGTGTTCCAGGTGGCCGACCACCGCCTTGGCCGAACCCATGACCAGCCGGGCGCCGGTTCGCTTGGGCGCGAACACGTCGTTCAGCGCGCGCGCTTCCACCGCGTCGCCCAGCAAGGTGCCGGTGCCGTGGGTTTCCACCATGGCGACGCTGTCCGGCCCGACGCCGGCATCGGCCAGGGCGGCGCGCAGCACCTCGCATTGGGCGGTCTGGTTGGGGGCGGTCAGGCCGGCGGAAAAGCCGTCGTGGTTGACCGCGCTGCCTTCGATCAGCGCCAGCACGCGGTCGGCGGCGGCCAGATCGGCCCGGCGCAGCACGGCCACGGCGCAGCCTTCGCCACGGCCGAAGCCGGCGGCGGCATCGTCGAACGGGCGGCTGCGGCCGTCGGGGGCCAACAGGCCCAGTTCGGCGAACACCGCATGGCCGTCGGGCGACAGGATCAGGTTGCAGCCGCCGATCAGCGCCAGCTCGCATTCCCCCGCCCGCAGCGCGCGGATGGCAAGGTGCGCCGCCACCAGCGCCGACGAGCAGGCGGTGTCCACGGTCAGCACCGGGCCGCGAAAGCCGAAATGATAGGCCAGCCGCCCGGCGGCGCAGCTGACCTGTCCGCCGGTGGCCGAAAACGGCGACGGGTTGCCGGGATGCTCGCCATAGGCGTTCTTGGCCAGCCCCAGATAAACGCCGACGCGGCGCCCGGCCAGCCCGGCCACGTCCAGGCCGGCATTCAGCATGGCGTCGAAGGCCACTTCCAGCAGCAGGCGCTGCTGCGGGTCCATGTGGCGGGCTTCGTCGGTGGGAATGCCGAAAAAGCGGTTGTCGAAGCGCGCGACGTCGCCCAGATAGCCGGCCAGCAGGTGGGGTGCCTTGCTGGGCATGGCGTCGAAACGGCCGGGCGGCGGCTCGGTGATGGCCACCGTGCCACCACTCAGCAATCGCCAGTATTCCGCAAGGTCGTCGGCACCGGGAAAACGCAGGGCGGCACCGATGATGGCTACCGGCTCGGCGGCGGGCGCGGGCGTCTTCGATTGCGGCATGTCTTGGGAAAACCTCATGGATTGACCTGTGCGATCTCGGCCGCCAGATGGTCGGCGACCGCGCGCAACGTGGGCGTCTGGTAGATCAGGGTGCTGGGCAGGTCGAGGCCAAAGGCCTCGGCCAGGGCGTCGCGGAATTCCACCGCGATCAGCGAATTGAAGCCCAGGTCCAGCAGCGAGGTGTCGGGCGGCAGCGGCCCGGCGCCGTCATGGCCCAGCAGACGGGCGGCGATGGCGGTGGCTTCGCGCAGGATCA
>DATGXU010000046.1:0-6683 GCA_035298685.1 Magnetospirillum sp.
GGGCGCCCGCCGCGCCTTATTCCCCCAAGCGATGGATTTTCACCATGCCGATTTTGGTTGGCGTGAACAGCTACGTCACGACCGATGAAGCTGACGCCTATTTTGACGACCGCCTATACGTCCAAGCCTGGACCGACGCCACCACGGCGCAGCGCGAATCGGCGCTGGCGATGGCCGCGCGCGCCGTTGACGGCCAGAACTATGCCGGGAGCATTACCGGCACCTCTCAGGCCATGGCATGGCCGCGCCAAGGCGTTTATGACCGCGAGCGCCGTGCCATCGATTCCGCCGTCGTGCCCCAGGCGGTAAAGGATGCGCAATGCGAAGTTGCCCTTGCGCTGCTGAAGGAAGACCCTGCGGAGGCCCGTGACCCCAATACAGCGAGCGTGAAGGCCGGTAGTGTGGAGATGTCCTTCTACCGCTCCCACACATCGCAAACCGCCCTACGCGGCTCCGCGTTGGCCCTGGTGAAGCCTTTCCTCCTTGATCCTGGTTCGGCCAGCGCGAGGCTTGTCCCATGACCTCGCCCCTTCAAGGATCAATCGCCAAGCAGGTAGGCGCCGCGCTCAAGCCGTTCATGTACCCGCTCACGATCCGTCAGACCATCGCAGGCGAGTATGATCCCGACACCGGCACCAGCACGGATATCATCGTTGACCACCCATGCCGTGGTTATGTGTCCGAATACGACTGGCGAATCGAAGCGGCCAACCTCGTGGCGCCGAACGACCGCAAGGTTATGGTTCTGTCCACCACCCTGGCGACAATCCCGACGACTAACGATCAGGTGGTTATCGAGGGTGAAGCATTCGCCATCAAGCGTATTAGCCGTGACCCGGCAGGCGCGACCTGGGAATTGCAGGCGCGGCGATGATCGAAGTGATTTCCCTAACCCCCGTTGACGGGGCTGGCAGCACCCGCGCAATTGCGACCGTGCGCGTAGATGGAGTCGAAATCCGCCAAATCCGGGTAATCGAGCGGGACGGCAATTTCCAAATTCGCCTGCCCTGTACGGTCACACATAACAAACAATGGCGCCCGGTTGTGAGTCTCGAAAAGGAACGCTTTCGAGAACTGCGGGAAGCGTTGATGTGGGAGTTTGGGCGAGGGTGAAGGGCGCTAGAGGCGTTTTGGCGGGCGTGAACCTCGCTAAGTTGCCGAGGCATATCGGCCGCAATAATTCTCCTTATCGGCAGAATCGTCTCGGCGGGTATCCACATTTTTGATCGGCTCAATTTCTCCTGGCCCGCCTTGCGATACCCGGCGCCCCTTCGCGGAAGGCACATCGGCAAGCACGAACCGCTCCGCAATCTTATCCGGGTGCCGGCAATCGTATTCGTCCTGCATCGTTACCGGGATATACCACTTACAGGTCAGGCAGGTTGCAACCGGCTCCATTACCGCCTCCACATAATTCCAATCAACTTATGATACATCACGGATGGTGAATGCCCACATGAACGCCTACAGAACGCCCGCCTTGTTGCGTGTCGCGTAGATGTTGCGTGTGGTCGCGGCGAAAGTGGATGAAATTGCGGGCAACCCATTGATTTTCCAGCGAAACATATCGAAACACCCTGCAACACGAAAAAGGCCACCGTCTGGTGGCCTAGTCCGTTGATTTTTATACGTTATCTCACCCGCAACAGCCGGGCGCCAGACGATCGAGAATAGGGCAATCGGGACGGTCGTCGCCATGGCAGCCCTCGATCAGCGTCCGCAACGTCAGGCGAATGGTTTCCAGTTCGGCGATCTTGCGTTCCACCTCGGCCATGTGACCCTCGGCAATGCGGCGCACATCGGCGCTGGCCCGCTCGCGGTCGCGCCACAGCGCCAGCAGGTCACCAACGTCCTTAACAGAGAAGCCCAGCGAACGGGCGCGCTGGATGAACTTCAGAGTTTCCACGTCGGCGTCGGTATAGGCGCGGTAGCCGGCGGCGGTGCGGCCAGCCTTCGGGATCAGGCCGATGTCCTCGTAATAGCGGATGGTCTTGGCCGGCACGCCCGACCGGGTTGCCGCGGCACCGATGTTCATCGTGCCCTCCACCGTCGAAGCAGCAGCGAGTTTGACACCACGGAAACGCTGGAAAACGCCATGGCGGCACCGGCGATCACCGGGTTCAGCAGCCCCAGCGCCGCCGCCGGCAGCGCCACCACGTTGTAGACGAAGGCCCAGAACAGATTCTGGCGGATCTTGGCATAGGTGGCGCGCGACACCCGCAGCGCCGCCGGCAGCAGCCCGGGATCGCCCTTGACCAGGGTGATGCCCGCCGCCTGCATGGCGACGTCGGTGCCGGTGCCCATGGCGATGCCGATATCCGCCGCCGCCAGGGCGGGCGCGTCGTTGATGCCGTCGCCGACCATGGCGACCACCCTGCCCTGGCCCTTCAGCTTGGCGATCTCGGCGGCCTTGTCCTCGGGCAGCACCTCGGCGACCACGCGGTCCACCCCCACCTGGGCCGCCACGAAGGCGGCGGCGCGGGCGTTGTCGCCGGTCAGCATCACCGTTTCGATCCCCATGGCCTTAAGGCCCGCCACCGCCGACACGGCGCTGCGCTTGACCGGATCGGCCACCGCGATGAAGCCCAGGGCCCGCCCCGCCTCGGCCGCCCACATGATGGTGCGGCCCTGCGCCTCTTCCGCGTCGGCCTGGGCCAGATGTTCGGCCAAATCGACCCCGCTTTCGCGCATCAGCCGCGCCGAACCGACCAGCAGGGAACGCCCGTCAACCTGGGCTGACAGCCCACGTCCCGGCAGGCCCGTGAATGCCGTCACCGGCGACAGCTCGGCCCCCGCCGCCGCGCTCAGCACCGCCCGCGCCAGTGGATGCTCGCTGCCCTGCTGGGCCGAGGCCACCAGATGAAGAAGCTCGGGCACCCCGGCCTGCGCCACCACCGCCGGGTGGCCTTCGGTCAGCGTTCCGGTCTTGTCGAACACCACGACCGTGGCGGCGTGCGCGCGCTCCAACGCTTCGGCGTCCTTGATCAGGATGCCGTGGCGCGCCGCCGTGCCGGTACCCACCATGATGGCGGTCGGCGTCGCCAGACCCAGCGCGCACGGGCAGGCGATCACCAGGACGGAAATGGCCGCCACCGCCGCCTGTGCCCAGTCACCGCCAAGCAGCCCCCAGCCGACGAACGACATTGCGGCGACCGCCACCACCGCCGGCACGAATACCGCGGAAATGCGGTCCACCAGCTTTTGCACCGGCGCCTTCGACGCCTGCGCGCCTTGAACCATGCGAATGATGCGGTTGATGGTGCTTTCGGCGCCCACCCGGGTGGCGGCGACGCGCAGCAGTCCGTCGCCGTTGACCGCACCGGCCACGATCTCGGCCCCCGATTCCTTGGGCACCGGCAGGCTTTCGCCGGTGACCAGCGATTCGTCAACCTGGCTGACACCATCGACGACCACACCGTCCACCGGCACCCGCTCGCCCGGCCGCACCAGCACGATGGCCCCGGTCGGAACCGCCTCGGCCGGCAATTCGACGATCTGGCCGTCGCGTTCGACCCTGGCCACGTCGGGCTTCAGTTTCATCAGGGCGCGAATGGCCCCGGCAGCCGACCGTTTGGCCCGCGTTTCCAGCACCTTGCCCAGCAGCACCAGGGTGATCACGACCGCCGCACCCTCGAAATACAGGGTGCCGTGATGGCCGTTTCCGGCCGACACCTGCCATGCCGACAGCCCCCAGGCGGCGCTGGTGCCCAGGGCCACCAGCACATCCATGTTGCCCACCCCGCCCCGCAACGACGCCCAGGCGCCGCGATAAAAGCGCGCGCCGATCCAGAACTGCACCGGGGTAGCCAGGGCCAGCTGCGCCCAAGCGGGGATTTCCAGGCCAGGGGCCAGCATTCCCGCTACCAAGGGCAGCGTCAGCAGGATAGACAGCAGCAGGCGCCGGCTCTGGCGGTGCAGGTCGCGGGCATGTTCCACCTCTTCTCGTGCGGTCTGATCGCCATCGGCAACCACCACCTGGGCGGAAAATCCCGCCTTGGCCACCGCCAGCACCAGATCGGCCACGTTGGCGGTGCCCGCCAGCACGCTCACGCGGGCGCGTTCGGTGGCCAGATTGACCTCGGCCTGGCGAACGCCCGGCACCTTTCCCAGCACCTTTTCCAGCCGGGTCGAACACGCGGCGCAGGTCATGCCGGTGATCGCCAGATCGACGCTTTGCTCGGGCACGGCGAAGCCCGCCTTGGCGATCGCCTCGGCCATTTGCGTGGGCGCCAGTTGCGCGGCGTCAAAGCTGATGTCGGCGGTTTCCGAGGCCAACGACACACTGGCGGCGGCAACACCCGGCAGCTTGCCCAGCACCTTTTCCAGCCGGGTCGAACAGGCCGCACAGGTCATGCCGCGCACAGGCAGGCTGATGCTGGCAAGGAACATGGCTCATTCTCCTTCGGCCCCTCAAGGAGAATTGACCTTCCAGTCGCGGGAAGGTCAAGCCCAACCTTACGCCGGCACCGGCGCCGATGCCTCGGACGGCGCCCGCGTCAAAGGCGGCTTGTCCATGGTGAACAACAGGCGCGCGTCCGCATGCAGCCATGCGGCGATCAAGGCCTGGTGCGTCGCCGGTACCGGAGCGGTCTCGGCAACCCACGCCGCCAGTTCCTGTTCGTTGACGCCGACGCCGCCGGCAAGATCCGCCGCCGAAAACCCACTGTCGGTTAACGTCCGCGCCAAGCCGAACGCCCAACGTTCGTCGCCCTGATCGCTGGCAGGGATCACGGTCGCTCCCGCCCGCTGGATCAGCCGATAGGCGTCGGGGGACAGCAAGCCCGACACGGTGCCGACAAAGGCGACGAAGAATGGATTGAGGGTGTCGGAATCCCCCGCTCCCATGGTCAGCTGCCCCGCTTTCAGCAGCACGAACACCACCAACGCCATCAGCACGCCCTGGCAGGGTCGGAACAGGTACCACGACGGCGCCGGGGTCTCGGTGCCTTCTATCACCACCTTGGTCATGTGCAACGTGCTGCCCAGCGCCCCCAGAACCAGTGCCAGCACCAGCGTCAGCACTTCCGAGGGCATGGGGAACAGCCAGGCGTATCCGAAGGCGCGCAATCCGGCGGCGGTGGAAGTCGCGGTCTGGAACACCGACTCGTCGATGCCGGCGAACGGCTTGCCGTCGGTGGATTGCGCCCCCACCATCCGGGCCATGCCGCCCCGCAACTCGTCAAGCAACTGGTCGCGACGGCTGGCCGACAGATCGTGGGCCAGCTTCTGATGCAGATATTCGGATACCGCCGCATCCCACGCGCGGCAGGACTCGTCGTCGGCATCGGCGACGAAATCGCGCAGCCGCACCGGAGCCTTGGGATCGGCCAGCCCGTTCACCGTCGCAGCGGGTATGCCAAGGCGCCGGGCCATGACGCTCACCTCGATCAGGGCGTGGTCGCGCGCCGCTCCGGCTAGGTCTGCGGCCGCCTCGGCATTCTTGAGCTGCTCGCTCCGAACCCGGCGTTGCTGATCGGCCAGATCGGCCAGATGGAAGATGATCCCGGCATTGTTGCCGAAGCCGGTATTGATCTGGCTGACGCTGATGGTGCCGACCGCCAGATAGGTCAGCGAAACATACAACAGCAACAGCCACAGCAGGGAGGCCGCATGACGGGAATGGCGGCGGAGTTTTTGGAAATCGGCCATGCGGCGCCACCACGTTCGTTTTGCGGGTATATATTCTCACTTACACCACCTAAACGGTCACACGCAAGCAGCAAGCCGGACGCCAGTGCAGTTTGCGAATCTTGACGCCCAACGGCGGCCCCTGCATTCTTCGCCCCTGATCCATTTCCGGGGCGATTGGCGTCATGTTCCTGCTGATCGATAACTACGACAGCTTCACCTACAATCTTTGGCATTACCTTGGCGAACTGGGCGCCGAGGTTCAGGTGCACCGCAACGACGCCCTAAGCGTGGACGAGGCACTGGCCTTGAAGCCCGAAGGCATCGTCATCTCGCCCGGCCCCTGCGATCCGGACAAGGCAGGCATCTGCCTGGACCTGATCAAGGCCGCCGCCGGCAAGGTGCCCATGTTCGGCGTCTGCCTGGGCGAACAGTCCATGGGTCAGGCCTTCGGCGGCAAGGTGGTTCGCGCGCCCCAGCCCATGCATGGCAAGGTGGACGACATCTTCCACGACGGCACCGGCATTTTCGCCGGCCTGCCGTCGCCGTTCCGCGCCACCCGCTACCACTCGCTGGTGGTCGAGCGCGACACCCTGCCGTCGTCGCTGACCGTGACCGCCTGGACCCAGGATGGCCTGATCATGGGGCTGGCCGGGCGCGGCCTGCCGGTGTGGGGCGTTCAGTTCCACCCCGAAAGCATCGAAACCCAGCACGGCCACAAGATGCTGCAGAACTTCCTGGACCTGTGCCGCATGTACAAGGGAACCGTCGCCTGATGTCCACGCCGTCCCCCACCCCCGCGCTGGCCCTGATGAAGGAAGTGCTTGGCCGCGTCGCCGTCGGCCATTCCATGTCCGAGGATCAGGCCGAGGAAGTGTTCGAAGTCATCATGTCGGGCGACGCCACCCCGGCTCAGATCGGCGGCCTGCTGATGGCGTTGCGCGTGCGCGGCGAAACCGTCGAGGAAATCACCGGCGCCGCCCGCATCATGCGGTCGAAGGCATTGCCGGTCGAGGCGCCGGCGGGTGCCGTCGATACCTGCGGCACCGGCGGCG
>DATGXU010000047.1:0-6548 GCA_035298685.1 Magnetospirillum sp.
GGGTTCGTGCCGGCTGATCGTTCTCAGGTCCCAGAAGGGCGCCAGGTGGTGGTGGCGGCGAGGGCGGCCTCCACCGCCTCCGCCAATTGGTCCAGGTGGCCGGTGGCGCCCAGGTCGGCATCGGGCAGTTTCTGCAACCCCTGGGCCACCTCGGCCAAACGCCGGCAGCCGACGCTGCCGGCGGCGCCTTTCAGCCGATGCGCATTCTCGCGCACGCCGGTGATGTCGCCAGCCTCCCACGCCGCACGGATGGCCTGCAGTTCATCGAAGAACGACGTGGGGGCGGTGGCCAGCAAGCTCAGCAGGGTCGCGTCGC
Source organism: Magnetospirillum sp. (assembly GCA_035298685.1). Classification (GTDB taxonomy): domain Bacteria; phylum Pseudomonadota; class Alphaproteobacteria; order Rhodospirillales; family Magnetospirillaceae; genus Magnetospirillum. The sequence goes on from DATGXU010000047.1 coordinate 317, forward strand.
CCACCCATTGCCGCATGTCTTCCAGATAGGCGTCGTCCAGCACCGGAGCCGTTGACGGGGGCAGGGAGGAAGCCGGCGGGGATGACGCGTTGTCGCATCGGGCGGTCACCTCGTCGAGGGTGCGGAACAGCACCTCGGGGGCTACCGGCTTGGTCAGCAGGGCATCCAGTCCAGCGGCCTGATAGCGTTGGCGGTGCTCCTCGACGGCATCGGCGGTCAGGGCGACGATGGGAAGGCGCGCCTGCTCGCCGGGCAGCATGCGGATCAGCTTGGTGGCGGTTTCGCCGTCCATCACCGGCATCTGCATATCCATCAGCACCGCGTCGAACTGGCGCTGAGAGGCAAGTTCCAGCGCCTGGGCGCCGTGCTGGGCCAGCGTCACCGTGTGGCCGGCGCTTTCCAGCAGCCTGATCAGCAGCGTCTGGTTGACCGGATTGTCCTCGGCCAGCAGCAGCCGCAGGCGAGGCTGGTGCGCAGGCGGAGCTTCGGGTTCTTGGCTTGCCGGCGGGCTGCCGGGCGGGAAGGCGATGGTGAAGTGGAAGACCGACCCCTGGCCCGGCGTGCTGGTGGCCGCCAGTTCACCACCCATCAGGCCGATCAGCCGTTTGGCGATGGCCAGCCCCAGGCCGATGCCGCCGTGACGGCGGGTGGTCGAGGCGTCGGCCTGGGTGAAGGGTTGGAACAACGGGGCCAGATCGTCGGGGGCGATGCCGATGCCGGTATCCTCGACGGCGAAGGTGACGGCGCCGCCCTGGGGCTGCACCCTGACGATCACGCCGCCATGGTCGGTGAACTTGACGGCGTTGGAGATCAAATTGAAAAGCACCTGCTGCAGACGGGCCGGATCGCCATAGACCCAACGCAGGCAATCGGGCGTCACGACGGCATCCAGCCGCAGACCCTTTTCCACCGCGCCGGGCGTCAGCAGGCGCACGGTGTCGCCGACCACGCGCGCCAGTTCGAAATCGGTGGGATGCAGCCGCATGCCGCCGGAATCGATGGTGGAAAAATCCAGCACATCGTTGAGGATCGTCAGCAGGGTATGGGCCGACGACCGCATGGTGTTCAGGATTTCGGTCTGCTCGGCGTCGAGGCGCGTGCGGCAAAGGATGTCCGCCATGCCCAGAACGCCGGTCATGGGGGTGCGCAGTTCGTGGCTCATGTTGGCGAGAAAGGCCGACTTCGCCTGCGAGGCCACCACCGCCGCCCGATGGGTTTCACGAAGCGCCTGTTCCATGCGGCGGCGGGCCTGCAGGTGGCGAAGCAGGTACGCCAAAATCACCGCGCTTGCCGACAGGGCCAGCATCAGGGCGGCCATATGCCAGGCCAGTTGCGTGACCCCGGCGGTGATCTGCGCGCGCGATTGCCCCACCGCGGCAAGCAGCGGCCTTCCCTCGACCGTGGCATAGCCCCAGACGCGATCGATGCCGTCGCCGCCCAGCGGCGCTTCGAACGTCCCCTGCCGGGTGGTCATGTCGGGCAGGGCGGGGGCGGCATCGTGGTGCTCGGGCATGCTCAGCAGCACGTGGCCGTCGCGGTGCATGACGACGACCACGGCGCCTTCGCCCAGTCCGGCGACCAGGGGCGCCAGGCGGGCGCGCTCGGCTTCGGCGTCGAATGGCTGGGGAAGGTGCTGTGCCAGGGTCGAGGCGAGGCCGGCGACCTGGCTGTGGGCCTCGGACAGGGTGGCGTCGCGGAACGCCTTCAGATTGGCAAGCGTCGCGACGGCGCCGACAACCACCAGCGCATAAAGAACACCCGCCGCCAAGCGAAGCGCGCAATCGGCAACGGCGCATTGGCGCAGTTTCTGCCCAAATGTCATGGCAAGAACGGACCTCCCGGGGCGGCAGCGACTGTAAAACAGGCGTTGCGCTTTGCATAGGGGGCCATGCTTGATCGCCGTCAAAGGCGCATTCCGTGCCCGCCCGCTAGACTGGCGGCATGAACGACACACCCATTTCCTGCGGCCGCGCCGGCAAGGTTTGGAGAAACCGGTTTTCGTGCATGCTGGTGGGGCTGTTGGCCTGCCTGATGGCAACCTACGCGGTGTCGTAGCGGGGAAGCTCCCCCTATCAGACGATGGTCTTACGCCGAATGCAGCCGCGCAAACGGCGCCTCTACCCCTTACGATGACAAGAAATCGAAAGTGGTGGGGGAGACATCCCATGAAGAAGGTGAAGCGTGCCATCGCTCTCGCCGGCGGCGGCCCGGCGGTTGGTCTCAGCATCGGCAGTCTTAAGCGTTTGCATGAAGAGCCCGACATCCGGTTCGACGTGTGGACGCTGTCGTGCATCGGCGCTTGGCTGGGCATCGTATGGAACCAGGCGGAACCGGGCCGCGAGGTGGAAACCTCGGTGGATTTCTTCCGCGGCATCTTCCGCCCCGACGACGTCTACGACAAATTCCCCATTGCTGCGGCATTCGCGCCCGACTGGGTTGAATGCATGCGCAACGTGGTCCACTTCGCCCTGGACCCCACCAGCTATCGCAACCTGGTGGTGCCCGATGCCATCCTCTCGGCCTATGAGGAACTGGTCCGTTTCGCCACCGATCCAAGCCAGTGGACCAATTCCAACGTCAACACCCTGATCCTCAACCAGATCCTGGCGGTCAACCCGTGGACCCGGTTCATGACCAGCCTGATCTATAAAAGCCGCACACGGGGATTGGCGCGCATCTTCTACAAGGACAGCGCGCTGCTGGGGCGCATCCGTTTCGACAATCTTTATCAGCCCGGCAAGCCGGTGCTTTACCACAACGCCTACAACTTGACCGATGATCGGCTGGAGCTGTTCAGCAATGCAGACGCCAAATACCGCAAGATCAGCGGCCAGACTTTGTGCGCGTGCTCGGCCTTGCCCTATATCGAAGAGCCGGTCGAGATGGACGGCAAGACCTATTGCGAGGGCGCAACGGTCGACACCGTGAATTTCGAGGACCTGATGGAGAACCAGCCCGACCTGGATGAGGTGTGGGTCAGCCGGATCCTCGACATCAAGCAGGTGCGCAAGCCCGATAATCTTTACGACGCCCTGAACAATCTGGTGATGCTGTTTGCCGCCACCACCAGCGAAGACGACGTGCGTCTGTTCAAGCATCACGTGGCCAAGCATCACCCCGGGGTGAAGGTGATCGAGATACCGGTCGACTTCAACGTCAACTACGACTGGACGCACTCTAATCTCGACCGTGCCATCGCCGAAGGCTACGACGCCGCCGACGCGGTGGTCGCCGCCTATCGGCAGGGAAGGGTGCTTTCGCGCGCCGAGGCCAAGAAGGTTTCCACCGAGTCCGTGGGGAATCGCAAACCGGCGACCGTTTGACGTTTCCTTTCGACGAATGCACTCCGGCGCCACCCGCCCAGGCGGGTGGCGCGTTTGCGCCTTGTCGTAGGCCGAAGCTGGCGTACAGCGCCTTTCGGCTATGACTTTCCCCCGATGGCGCGCAGGGGCGTCCTCCACATATTGAAGTCATCGAGGTCGGCCATTGCCTGTGCCTTCCGCAATGGCAAACTGTATCGTTCACCATGGGCCGGCACGGCAGTCAAATGGCGTGCCATGGGCATTTTCATCGGAATGTGTCGAAAGTTTCGGGTGGCAGAGGTTGCGTTGCTTTGCCGTGTATGCTTAAGCTGGACGGGTCTTGAAGACAGAAACGTCGATCAGTCAAAGACGATGATTTTGGTCCAGGTAACCAATATCGCATGTGACAATACGCACATGTAAATGGTTGGTGAATGAAGAAATAACGGCGGGCGAACAAGGATGGGCGATCAGCGGATATGAAACCGTATATCGTTGCCATATTCAATCAGAAGGGCGGTATTTCGAAGACGACCACCAGCACCAACCTGGCGGTCTGTCTGGCTGCTTATGGCAAGTCCGTGGTGGTCATCGATCTTGATTCGCAAGGCGACTCGACCAAAAGCCTGGGCATCGATCCCAATGTAAAGCGCGGCATATATGATCTTTTCGTCGGCTCGGCGGAAATCGATGACGTCATGTTGCCGACCATTTTCGAGGGTGTGCGGGTGCTGCCGTCCACCTACAGCCTTGCCGGCATCGAAATTCGCCTTTCCGAGTTGAAGGATTCGCAGCGCACGCTGACGAACATCATCAATCAGGTGTCGCTGGACTGCGATTACGTGATCATCGACTGCCCGCCGGCCTTGGGAATCCTGCCCATCAACGCCTTGGCCTCCGCCCATGCGGTGATCATCCCGGTGACCGCCACGCCCTATGCCAATGACGGCCTGATGCGGACCCTGCCGTCGATCAAATATGTGCAGGAAGGACTGAACAAGTCGCTGCTGCTTCAGGGCGTCCTGTTCACCATCCACGACCGCAACAAGACCGCCCGCAAGATCAGCGAACTGATCCGCTCGCGCCTGGGCGGAACCGTCTACGGCGCGGAAATTCCTCGTGACACCATGGTGATCGAGGCGGCCACCGCCCGGCTGCCGGTCTGCGTCTATGCGCCCCGTTCGCCGGCCGGACAGGCCCACCTGGATTTCACCGGCGAATTCCTGGAACGCCACCAGAAGATCGCCGCCAAGGCCGGCGTGACGGTGGCGCCGCCCCCCAGCCGCGACGTCGCGCTGAGCCGCCTGCAGGAATGGCAAGCCGCCCACGCCAACGTGATGGATCGTCCCGCCGGCGACAGGGTGAAGCAGCGCAAGAACCAGCTGGACCGGATGCTTTACGGCGACCGAACCAAGCTCGAGCGCCTGCATCTGGGGATCATCCACTTCTTCATCGAAAACCGCCTGTCGCTGGTGGCCTTCCTGCTGGTCATCCTGGCGGCGGTGGTGACCCTGGTCGGCATGGGCGTCGAAGGCGTGCGGATGCTTGCCACCACCATGGGTCTGTCGTAAAGCGGCATTTTCTCGGCATCGCGATTGTGCCCGGCGCCCCCGTTTGGTTAAATACCCGAAAGTTTTGGGGTAAACCGATTTTGGGCGCAGACGGGGACGACCTTCATTCCGTAGTGATCTTCCGCTTGAGCGGGCAGCAATTCGGCCTTCCGGTCGAGGATGTGCGCGAGGTTGTGCCCTATGCGTGGCTGTCGCAAGCCCCCAAGATGCCGTCGTTCGTCCAGGGCGTGTTGAACCTGGGTGGCGTCGCCGTTCCCGTATTGCGGCTGGACAACCTGCTGGGCATGCCGCCGACGCCCATCGGGCTTGACGCTTCGATCCTGATCATGAAAGGCCCGCGCTCGCCGCTGGGCCTGCTGGTCGAGCATGTGGACGGCGTGCGTTCGCGCCACGATTTTCAATACGCCCCCCTTGAGGACCGCCATTCGTTCCAGGGATGTCTGGCCGGCCAGCTTCATGGTCCATTCGGCGCGATTCATCTGGTGTCTTGGCGCAAGGTGCTGATCGAGGAGGAGGGGCGGCGGCTCGAGCAGTTCCAGGAAAGCGCGCAGCAGCGCCTGATGGAACTGGCGGACGGCGGATCGTGAACGCCGTCGCGCTGTCGGCGGTTGTCGCCGATCCCTTTTTCCAGCGTCTGAAGTCCCTGGTGATCCAGAACACCGGCATGGCCTTTTACGAGGACAAGGACGAGGACCTGGCCCGCATCGTGGCCGCCCGCATGGGCGAAACCGGCGACACATCCTGCGCCCGCTATCTTGACCTGATTTCGGATCAGGTGCGCGGCCGCGAGGAAATGGATGCGCTGGTCGCCGAACTAACCATCGGCGAAACCTATTTCTTCCGTCACAAGGAACAGTTCGACGCGCTACGCGACATCATCCTGCCCGAGGTGCTGGCACGCAACGAAAGCGTCAGACGGTTGCGGATCTGGAGTGCCGGTTGCGCCACCGGCCCCGAGCCCTATTCGGTCGCCATTCTGCTGAAGCGCGAGTTTGGCGCGCGTATCGCCGGCTGGCATGTCAGCATCATCGGAACGGATATCAACCAGAAGTTCCTGGCCCGCGCGCGCGAGGGGCGATACGACGAATGGGCCTTCCGCGCCACGCCCGACGACGTGCGGCGGGAATGCTTCGAGCCGGTGGGCAAGCAGTGGGTGATCAAGCCGGAATACAAAAGCGGCGTCACCTTTCAGTACCACAACCTCATCAAGAACCGCTTCCCTTCGCTGCTGGACAACTTGGCCGGCTTGGATGTGATCATCTGCCGCAACGTGGTCATCTATTTCAGCCGCGAAACGGTGGCCGGGCTGGTGCCGTGCTTCCACGAGACGCTGGTCGACGGCGGCTGGCTGGTGATGGG
>DATGXU010000048.1:0-1563 GCA_035298685.1 Magnetospirillum sp.
ATGGGCGCCGCGACCACCGAGCTGCCGCGCATCGTGCCGGTCTTCGCCCTGTCCGGCGCGTTGTTGCTGCCGGGTGCGCGTCTGCCGCTGACCGTGTTCGAGCCGCGCTATCTGGCCCTGATCGACGCGGCGCTGGGGGCGGGGCGGCTGTTCGGGTTGGTGCAGCCGGCGCCCGCGAACGCCGCTGGCGGCGATGTCGCCGGGCTGTATGGCGTTGGCACCCTGGCCCGCATCACCGCCTTTGGCGAAACCGGCGACCGCCGCTATCTGATTACCGCCACCGGCGTCACCCGTTTTCGGCTGGTCAGCGAAGTCGAGGGTCGGGCGGGCTATCGTCGCGTGGTGGCGGAGTACGGGCGGTTCGCCGCCGATCTTGCCGCCGCAGGCGTTCCCGAACGGTCGCTGGACCGCCGCCGGCTGATGGCGGCGGTTTCCACCTACATGACTCGGCAGGGTGTGGCTTTGGATTTGGGCAAGCTGGAAAAAGCCACCGATGGCGAGTTCGTCACCAGCCTAGCCATGGCGGCGCCGCTGAGCCCCGAGGAAAAGCAGGCTCTGCTGGAGGCACCGGGATTGGCGGACCGCGCCGATCTGATGACCGCCCTGTTCGAAATGGCGTTGCTGGCCGAAGCCGGCCAAGCCTTGCTGCATTAGGAGACGATTTCCATGACCGATCGCGTACCCGGCATTGACCCCAAGCTGATGGAAATCCTGCGCGCGCCCGGCACCCATGCCCCGTTGCGCTTTGACGCCGAGCGTAACGAGCTGGTGGACGACAAGGCCGGCCTGGCTTATCCCGTCCGCGACGGCATTCCGATCATGCTGCCCGACGAAGCCCGCTCGCTGGACGGGCAGGAGGCCGGTGCGTGAGCGAGGAATTCGGCAGCCGCCACGTGCCCGTCGACATCAAGGTCAAAAAGGCGGAAAAGCGGCTGGAGATCGCTTTCGACGACGGCGCGCTGTTCAGCCTGCCGGCGGAATTGCTGCGGGTGGAAAGTCCGTCGGCCGAGGTTCAGGGCCACGGCCCGGGCCAGAAGCAATTGGTGGCCGGCCGCCAGCACGTGGCCATCATCGGGGCCGAACCGGTGGGGAATTACGCCATCAAACTGGTGTTCGACGATCTGCACGACACCGGCATCTACACCTGGGATTTTCTGTACTGGCTGGGTCAAAACCAGGATCGGGTGTGGGCCGATTATCTGGAGGCCTTGCAGGCGGCCGGAAAACACCGCGACCCCGCGCTGAACCCGCCCGAGCCCAAGGCCCATTCCTGCGGTGGCGGTCACGGCGGCTGCGGCTGACGCCGGGTGATGTCGCATCTTCTGTGACTCACGCCAGTATTTGGTTCTTCACGCATTCGCGGGGAGGCGGGAAACGCCCCGTTACCGTCCCGAACGCCGCCATGCCCGCGCTTGACGCGGTCATCTACCGTGGAGGCTGTCAAGCGGGCTGAGCTTGCTTCCAGGGCTGGCGGTCGCGGGCGATGGCGTTCAGGGTAACAAGCATTTTCCGCATCAAGGCGGTAAGGGCAACCTTGCCGGGACGTCGGTTTTCGGTGACGAG
>DATGXU010000049.1:0-1693 GCA_035298685.1 Magnetospirillum sp.
CGGCGGCGGGCGTCACCCACGCCGCCATGGAGGCGTCCAGCCACGGCCTCGACCAGTACCGGCTGGACGGCGTGCGCCTGAAGGCTGCCGCCTTCACCAACCTGACCCGCGACCACCTGGATTATCACGCCGACATGGCCGCCTATGGCGCCGCCAAGCTGCGCCTGTTCCAGGACCTGCTGCCCGCCGACGGCGTGGCGGTGGTCAACGCCGATGCGGATTACGCCTCGCAGGTGGAATCGGTGGCCTGCCAGCGCGGCCAGACCCTGCTGCGCTTCGGTCGCCACGGCCAGGAACTGAAGCTGGTGGACTGCCGCCCCGAACCGCACGGCCAGGAACTGCGCCTTGAGGTGCTGGGCCGCGCCGTCACCGTTCATCTGCCGCTGGCCGGCACCTTCCAGGCCGCCAACGCCCTGGCCGCCCTGGGGCTGGTGATCGGCTGCGGCGCCGACCCGGTGGCCGCCACCCAGGCGCTGGAACAGCTGGAAGGCGTGCCCGGCCGCCTGCAGAAGGTGGCGGTTTCGGCCGCCGGCGCGCCGGTCTATGTGGATTACGCCCACACTCCCGATGCGCTGGAAACCGTGCTGACCGCGCTGCGTCCGCATGCCAGCGGCCGCCTGATCGTGGTGTTCGGCTGCGGCGGCGACCGCGACCCCGGCAAGCGCCCGCAAATGGGCGCCATCGCCGCGCGTCTGGCCGACGTCGCCATCGTCACCGACGACAACCCGCGCAGCGAGGACCCCGCCCTGATCCGCAAGGCCATTCTGGCCGCCTGCCCCGCCGCCGCCGAATTCGGCGACCGCGCCGCCGCCATCCGTGCGGCGGTCGAACAGGCCCGAGATGGCGACGTGGTGGTGCTGGCGGGCAAGGGCCATGAAGCCGGACAGACCATCAAAGGGGTGATCTTGCCGTTCGACGATGCCGAAGAAGCCGTGAAGGCCGTGCGAGGTGCCGCATGAGCCTGTGGACCGCATCTCAAGCCCAGGCCGCCACCGGCGGCACCCTGATGGGCCCCGCCGACTGGAGCGCCGAGGGCGTTTCCATCGATTCGCGCTCGGTGGCCAAGGGCGATCTGTTCATCGCGCTGGCCGGTCCCAACCATGACGGCCACGCCTATGTGAAGGCCGCCATCGCCGCCGGCGCCGCCGCCGCCATGGTCCACAGCGTGCCCGAAGGGTGCGGCGATCTGCCGCTGTTGCTGGTGGGCGATACCATGACCGGCCTGCAAGACCTGGGACGCGCCTCGCGCGATCGCTCGGGCGCCCGCATCGTCGCCGTCACCGGCAGCGTCGGCAAGACCGGCACCAAGGAAATGCTGGCCCTGGCGCTGTCGGCCCAAGGGCCGACCCACTGGTCGGTGGGCAGCTTCAACAATCACTGGGGCGTGCCGCTGTCGCTGGCGCGCATGCCCGCCGACAGCCGCTTCGCCGTGTTCGAACTGGGCATGAACCACCCGGGCGAGATCACCCCGCTGGTCGCCATGGTGCGCCCGCACGTGGCGATCGTCACCACGGTGGAACTGGTCCATGCCGGCCATTTCGCCTCGGTCGAGCAGATCGCCGACGCCAAGGCGGAAATCTTCAGCGGCCTGGAAGCGGGCGGCGTCGCCGTGCTGAACCGCGACAACCGTCACTTCCGGCGTCTGGCCGACGCCGCCAAGGCGGCCGGCGTGGAAAAGGCGCTGACCTTCGGC
>DATGXU010000050.1:0-2585 GCA_035298685.1 Magnetospirillum sp.
GCGGGACGACGCCTAATCATGACCTTTTTCCCGCCGCCCCCTTGGCCGTCAACCTCGACAAGCTCGAACTGAGCCGGTGCTTCTTGGCCCCGCAGGACCACAGCCTTGACCAAGTCCCTGAGCCTGCCCGGCAACTTTCCCTTGTATTCATCAACAGCCTTGTAACCGGGAAAAAGTTTGGGGTGTTGTTGGAGAAGTTTCTCGCAGCACTGGCTCACCGATAGCTCGTCTTCGATGACAGCCCCCATCGCCGCGGCGATCCGCTTCAGGCGGCTGTCGTCGTAGGCGATGGCAGCATCGGCACCTTCCCCCACGGTTACGAGCACGCCGACGCTTTCCCCGCACGTAAGTACAATGGACTGGCGTTCCAAGACGATACCGCGGGTCCTAAGTGCAGTGTGGCTGGTCTTGGCGTCGTGAAGAACGGCATAGCCCCCCGCCTGAGAAACGGGCAGCTTCATGCGTTCGCGCTCCTTGTCATCCAGCGGGGTCAGCGTTCGATAAGAACGGACAACGCCGGCGATGGAACTTGCGCCACGGGCGGCATCCAGGTCGCCCGGCTTGGCCCCCTTCCCGGTGTGGTGGACAACCAGCACCGCGCAGTTGGCATCCCTGGCGATTCGACGAATGACTGTCAACACCGCCCCCATTTCCTCATTGAGATTTTCGTTGGCCGGATGAAATTCGATGAGCGGGTCGAGGATCAGTAACGCCGCACCGACCTCAATTGCATAGCGTGTCAGATCATTCACGAAGCTGGTTTCGGAAAGACGGTTGGTGCTTTCTTTCTCCATTAACTTGATCGGTCCGCCAGAAGAAAACTGCAGTCGGTCACCGATGTCCTCGATGCCGATCCCGGCTTGGGCGATAATGCCGGTAAGCTTGCGCTGAAGCTCGGAGTGGTCTTCCTCCCCACTAACGACCAGCACAGTGGCCGGCTGCGGAGCCGTCTCGCCAGCAAACGAACCGCCGGTGGCAACTGCAACAGCGACCGCAAGGGCCGCAGTGCTCTTGCTTGCACCGGCAGGACCAACCAAAAGAGCGACTTGGCGCCTCTCCAAATACGCTCCGAATACCCACTCTCTCGGCAAGGCCGTTGTCGAGAGAAGGGTTTGTACGGAGACCCAGATCAACTCGTTGGGCCTCCTCGACGGGGTGCGCAGTATATCGGCCGCGCTACCCGCGACAACCTCTGAGGGCTGTAGGGATATGGGCGTGGTATCAGTGGACATCGTCGTCCTTGAGAAAATGGGATGGCGGCTGGCCGCCGCCATTCCTTACTTACCGCTGGCGGATGGTGGTACGGCGCGGGGGCATAACCCAGCGCGGCCCGGAAACGAACAAGTCGTCCAGGAACATTTCCGCCCAGCCTCGACCATGGGCATGCGCGTAGCGCGCAAGGGCGCGGAGGCCGCCATCGGCTTCCTCCGGCACATCGCTCTGAATCGCCAGAAAGGCGCTATTCAGATCGCGGGCTAACCCACGAATCCTCAGTTCGGCGGCCAGCAGCTTTAAGTAGCCGCCGAAGTCATGGTAGCGCTCGTTCATCCGGTCGAGAAATACCGTGCGCGCGGCGTGGCGGGCTTCCGGATCGTCAGCCATCAGCGCGATAGCCAGCTGATAGGCGGTCGTGATTTGCAGAGAGTGTCGGTCATCCATGTCGAGGCCCCTATTGCTGAAATGGCCCTTCACCGAAACGGTGAAGGAACATGGGGCACACCCTGATGTGCGCCTCTCTCAGCTTCAGCCCTGGCTTAGGTGGCCCAAGTCCACCTGGGGCATGAACGGAAATCAGGGTCTGGCCTACCAGGAGACCATCGACGTCGAGCGCCCTGATTTTCCTCGCTTGGGGTCCGCCGGTATCACGGATACAGCCAGTCAGCCATGTTGAACCCAAGTTCGTCAAGACGAATATTCCAGCCTCACTTGCCCAGGCTTGGGCATGCAACATCAGCGAAGGGATTAATGCCGAGGATGATCTCAGTCGCCGCCCTTACAGTCCCCCGACATTCCCCCGTGGAAACGCGATGGTTGCAGGTGGTCGTGGGAGGCTGCCAGGGAACGCCGCCACGGCCCGACTGTACCTTGGGATGTTGGGGAGGGTTGGAAAACCTAGACACGCCTGGGCATACGGGGTAGGTTCCCGCCATGTTCCGCGTCCTCTTAATCAGCGGGTCCAAGGTTCGAGTCCTTGTGCGCCCACCAAGTTCAAACCCCCGGAAAGCCTGGCTTCCCGGGGGTTTCTCTTTGGGAACGGCGTTAAAGCGCGCCTGCGTCGTCGCCAAGATCCGGCGCGAAGCGTCTTGCCGGATCGAGGCGATCAAAGCCCTTGTCAGTCGCCGCCGCCGTCACCGCCGCTGTCGCCGCCACCACCACCGTCGCTGCTGCTGTCGCTGTCACCGCCACTGAGGAAACTGAACATCGGCGAGGACGATTGGCTGCCGCCGCGGGGGGCGGCCGCCAGCATGCGCCCGGCCAGACGCGAGAACGGCAGGCTTTGCAGCCAGACCCGGCCCGGCCCGGTCAGGGTGGCGAAGAACAGGCCCTCGCCACCGAACAGCATGGTCTTGATGTTGCCGGCCTTC
>DATGXU010000051.1:0-14674 GCA_035298685.1 Magnetospirillum sp.
CATGGCCATGCTTGACCCACTGCTGTCCGGTCAAGTTTTTGCGGGTCGTTCGGAAAGCGTCTGCGGGTAAGCGTTTGCGGCCGATATCGTGCCGCTGGGACGCAATTTGAATGACCGCAGAGGCACAGAGACACAGAGAAGGGAAAAAGGGAGAAATAATTTCCTCTTTTGTTTTTCCTCTGTGTCTCTGTGCCTCTGTGGTTCAAAATAGTCATCCTGGCACTGTGTGCCCGTTGTGAGGGGCATATCAGGCAGAACCCCTTCGCTTGCGATGCTCTCTCAGGATGACAAGTCTTCTTTGACCGGACAGCAGAGTCTGCGGGGCGGTTGTTGCTGCCTTTTCACACTCCGTTAACCGCTGCCCTGGTATGACGGAACCATGGTCAAGCATATCTGAAGGCAGGCTCGCCGATGAATTATCCGAACCAGACCGGCTACAGCAATATCCCCATGGCCGGCAATCCGCGTGCGACCGAGGCCTGGGCGCTGACCGAAGCCGCCCGCCGCATCGCCGATGCCCAGCGTGCCGACGCGCCCGAAGGCGCGCTTTTGGCGGCTGTCCGGCTCAATTGGCGCCTGTGGACCATTTTTCAGGCCGAGATCAGCTCGCCGGAATGCCCGTTGCCGGTGGAGTTGCGTCAGAACATGCTTTCCCTGGCCAATTTCGTCGATAAGACCACGGTCGATCTGCTGGTCAATCTTCGGCCCGAGGCCACCAACATCCTGGTGACCATCAACCGCCACATCGCTAGTGGGCTGTTCCAGGTGCCGGGTGGCGACAGCGCGGCCACCGAGGCAGGCGTTGCCGCTCCGGACCTGGGCGGGTTGTCCGAGATCAAAGCCTGACGGAAATCGTACCGTCTTCCTCGTCGTCCAGAGGGTGCCCGCGCCTCAGCCGCAGCGATTGCGGGCGCCCGTTCTCCAGAAAGGAGTGCCCTGTCGTGTCCGTCAGCCCATTGCTCGCTGAGTCCCTGTCACTGTTGAGTGCCGGAAATCAGTCCGATGCCCTGCTCCGGGCCGAAAAGGCGCTGGGTGGCGGCGAAGACACCGTGACCGCCGCCTGCGTGGTGGCGGCGGTAGCCTTTCGTAGCGGCCAGATCGCGCACGCTCTGCGGGTGTTGGAGCCCATGGCCGAATTGCCGGGCTGCAGTGCCGACGTGGTCGAGGCGACGGCGGTCCTGAACTGCCTTGCCGGCCGTCTGCACGAGGCGCTGTTCTGCGCCAAGATGGTCACCACCATGCCCGCCGACGGCACGTTGCTGCAGTTGTTCGGGCCAGCGTTCCCGAAGTTTGAAACGGCCTTCACGCAGATCGTCAATCGCCCGCTGATGCGTGCCGCCGAGGACGCGTTGCGGCTGGGCCGGCTTGATGAAGCTGTGGATCGGGTCGAACAGCATCTGTCGCTGTTCGCCGACGATGTCGAGGCGCTGGACGTCTATTCCGACGTACTGATGCGTCTGGGCCGCACGCACGAGGCCATTGGCGTTCTGCGCAGCGTGCTGACGGTGGGCGGGCATTCCGCCACCCTGCTCAGCCGCCTGGGCGTCTGCCTTGCCGCCATCGGCGACCATCAGGCCGCCCTGGCGTGCCATGACCTGGCGTTGACGCGCGCGCCGAAATCGGCGCTGGTTTGGAGTAACTTCCTGACCTGTTTGGACCAGTCGGTGGACGGCCGTTCGCATCTGCGCGAGCAGGCGGTGGCGCGCTGGCGCGACTTCCTCAACGCCCGCCTGCCCAAGACGGTGAAGGCCGCGCCGCCGGCCACCGTCAAGGAGCGGCTGGTGGTGGGCTTCCTGTGTGCCGCGCCGCTGGACGTCACCAGCCAGATCATGGTCAGCCGGGCGGCCATCGCCCGGTCCGGCCACGGCATTTCCTCCATCGGTTTCGGTGCCGGCGAACTCAGCGACGAAGCCAACCTGCACTATCGCAGCACCTTCGACCGCTGGCGCGACATTTCCGCGCTGGACGAGATGACCCTGGCGGCGCTGATCCGAGGCGAGGGCGTCGATGTGCTGATCGACGTCGATGGCGCCCTGACCCATACCCACCCCAGCCTGTTCCTGCGCAATCCCGCACCGGTGCGGGTGTCGTGGCTGAACAGCCCGTGCGCCCTTGCCATGCCCGGCGCCACCCATTCGCTGACCGGTGGCGTGCTGGCGTCGGGTCCGCTGCTGCTTGACGCACGCAATGCGGTTGCCGCACCGGCTCCGGTCGACAGGCAGGGTGTCGTCACCTTCGGCGCCGACGTTACTCCGGGCGAACTCACCCCGCGTCTTGCCATGGCCTTCGCCTCGATCCTGGCGGCGGTGCCCGAGTCGGTGTTGCTGTTGCGCGACGGCGGCGGGCTGGCCGCGCCCGAGAATGTTGACCGCCTGATCACCCTGTTCGGCAATTTCGGTGTCGCCCATCGCATCGAGGTCATTCAGGGCTCGTCCCAGGAATTCGCCGCCGACACCGATATCGCGCTGGCCCCGTTCCCCACCCTGCGCCTGGGCAGCTATGGCTATGCGCTGGCCAGTGGCGTGCCGGTGGTGACCCTGGCGGAAGGGCGCGCCTCCATGCTGGCCGAAACCCTGGCGGCGTTGGGTGTGGCCGATGGATTGGTCGCCGACGACGTTCCCGGGTATGTGGCCGCCGCCGTGGCGTTGGCGAATGATCGCCAGCGCCTGTCGGCGTTCCGTACCCAGACCATGCCCGCCTTGCGCGGTCACGCGGCGTTCGAGCCGGCGGCGTTTGCCCAGGGGCTGGAAGCGGCGTTGCGCGGGTTCCTGGCGGAAAGCGCCAAGAACTAAGGTAACCGCCAGCTTTACGGCAGTGGAGAGGCAGAATGCCTGAGATCACGTTGTTCGACAAAAACATGGCGGTCTTCGCCCGCGAGTTCCCTGCGGTGCATGAGGAACTGGCGGCCATCGTCGAACCGCTGTCGTCGCCGGTCATCCGCGATGGCGTGGCGGTGGACATCAACCTGGGCAACGGCGTGCTGTATCGCGGCGATGGCCGCGAGTTGGCCCGCGAGCAGGTGGATGCTTTCTTCGCCGCGCCGGGCCGTATCGGTTATCTCAAGCATGAAGGGGTGACGGGCGACAGCCTGGTGTCCCGCGCCCTGTTTTCCGAGCTTATGGACAGTCTGAAGCGGCACGGCGTCGGCAGCCTCCGCCGCGAGCCGGTCGAGCGTTCGGGGTTCCTGATCGTGTTCGGTGTCGGCCTGGGCCACCATCTGCCGTTGCTGGTGGAAAAGGCGCAGGTCCGCCATGTGGTGTTGGTCGAGGCGGTGGCCGAGTTCCTGCTCGCCTCGGCCCATGCCATCGACTGGCAAGAGCTGTGCGACGCGGCGGCGGCAAAAGGAGTCACGCTGCATCTGATACTGGGGCGGACCGGCGAGGGGCTGGCCAAGAAGGTCGACAAGGTGGTCGAAACCCACGGCCCCGCGCTGCTGGACGGCGGCTATCTGTATCGCCACTATCCGTTCTTCGCCTTGGACGAGGCCTATCACAGGGTCGTCGAGGAAGTCCCACGGCAGATGATCGCCATGGGATATTACGAAGACGAGCGCAAGATGTTCCGCAACGCGGCCACCAACCTGCACAAAACCGCTTTCCGGTTGGTGGAAGGCGAATTCCGCGTGGTCCAGAATGTGCCGGCCTTCATCATCGGGTCAGGGCCGTCGCTGGACGAGTGCATGGAATACATCCGTGAATGGCGCGACCATGCGGTGGTGTTCAGCTGCGGTTCGTCCCTGCAGCCGTGCCTGAAGGCGGGGATCGTGCCCGACTTCCACGTCGAGCTGGAAAACATCACCGCCGTCTACGACATGCTGCTGCATATCGGCGAACTGCATCCCGAGGTGTTCGCGAACGGGCGCTTCACCAAGAAGCTGCCGTTGATCGCCTCGGCCACGGTCAATCCGCGCGTGCCGCCGCTGTTCGAGGACGTTTATTACTTCTTCCGCGATACCAGCAGCTCGACGACCTCGTTCGGTCAGAACGTCAAGACCATGGTGGGGGTTGGTCCCAACGTCTCGAACACGGCCATTGCCTGCGCGGCGCGCCTGGGTTTCCGCGAGATGTATCTGTTCGGCATGGATTGCGGTTGGCGCGACAGCTCGAACCAGCATAGCCACAACACCGCCTACCATACCTCCGAACAATTCAAGAATTGGAAGGTGTCGGGCGAACACAAGCGCCCGGGTAATTTCGGCGGCGAGATCGAAACCGACATGATCCTGGACTGGTCGCGGGACATGATGGAACGCAAGTTCCGCGCCTTCGGCTGCACGGTGTTCAACTGCTCGGACGGCGCCGCCATCCGAGGTGCCGTGCCCAAGCTGGCCGAGGCGCTGGACTTCAGCGGGCGGGACTTCGACCGCGAGAACCTGATGGAGGAATTGCGGCAGGGTTCGCCCTATTTTGGTCCGGGCGACTTCCTGCGCGATCACGACGTCGCCCGCTACGTGGCCGAGGTTGACGGCTACCGCGCCGCCATCATGGCCCTGGTGGACGAAGCCATCGACAAGCAATGGGGCTTCTGGGACTTCCACGACATGGTGTGGCCGCTGTATCTGGCCGCGCCGACCAGCGAGTACCGCCATATTTCGGTACTGTTCCACTGCGCCACCATCGGCATGCTGAAAACGGCCGTGTTCTTCCTGAACCGGATCGAGGACGAAGAGGCGCGGCGCAAGGTGACCATGGATTTCTTCACCTGCTTCCGCCGCCTGCACGAAGAGTTCCTGACCGAAGGCCGTCAGATCACCGAGGAAATCGTCACCATGGTCGGCGGCGGCCCCGAGCCCGAATGGACCAGCGGCCTGCCCATGGTGCCGGGAACCACCTATTGAATTAAAGCGTTGGCAGTCGCCGCAACACGCGCAGGAAGGCCGCCAGGATGGCCTTGTTGGCGTGCCAGCGGCGGCCGAAGCGTGGCTGGTCGGGGCGGGGCGTGCCGTATACCGGTATCTGGGCGAAGCGGTGCCCGTGGGACAGGGCGGTCAGCGCCAGTTCCATGTTGACCCCGCGCACGTGATCCAGCCCGCCGTTCTGGTGATAGAGCGCGACGTCGAACCCCTTCATGCCGCACAGGATGTCGCGGATACCCCAGCGCCAGCGGCAATACCACCCCACCAGGTATTCGGCCAATCGCTGTTTGCGAGGTCGAACCCCCAACACCAGTGGCACTTTGTCTTGCAGCAGCAGGCGGCGGAAATCGGCTACCAGCTCGGGCGCGTGCTCGCCATCGGCATCCATGGTCACCACGGCGCGGGCACCCGCCGCCACCGCCGCCGCCGCTCCCGCCTGCAAGGCGCCGTCATAGCCCAGGCCGGGCCGGTTGCGGATGATTTGGGCGCCGGCGGCCTCGGCGATGGCGCCGGTGTCGTCGGTCGAGCCATCGTCCACCACGATCACCCGGGCATGAAGTCGCGCGCCCGCCACCACCGCGCCGATGGTGGCTGCTTCGTTGTGGGCGGGGATGACGACGATCAGCTCAGATCCGACCATTGCAGGTGCTCTCCGGCCGCGAGGGTGCGGTTCAGGGTGCGGCCGATCAGGTCGTCCAGCCGGTACGGCTCGATGCTGCCGGGCGGGCAGGGACGCAAGGGTTCAAGGTCGCCGGCCGCCAGACGATGGCCGGCGGCCAGTTCGCCTTTGGCCCGCAGCGCGCGGCGCTGGATGATCACGGTGTCGCGTTCGTTGGATTCCACCCGCTTGACGCCGTCGCCCAGGGCTTCCTCGAGCTCGCGCGACCGCTTCACCATTTCCGCCCAGGTGCGCGGGTTCATGGCGAAGTGGTGATCGGGGCCTTCGCGGCCATTGTCGTCGGTAAAGTGCTTTTCGATCACCCGTGCCCCCAGCGCGATGGCGCCCAGCACGGTGGCGTGCCCGTGGGTGTGGTCGGACAGGCCCAGCACCATGTCGGGCCAGTGCAGCGCGAAGCTGCGCAGGACGTTCAGGTTGATGTGTTCCAGATTGGCGTTTTCGCCGGTGTAGTTGGTGTTGCACTGCATCAGCACGATCTGGCGGTTATGGGCCAGCACGGCGTCGACCGCGCGCTCCACGTCGGCCATGCTTGAGGCGCCGCAGGCCAGCAGCACCGGCTTGCCCACCCGCGCCATCGCCTCGATCGAGGCCAGCCAGGTGATGTCGCCCGACCCCACCTTGTAGGCAGGAACCACGGGGGCGAACATCTCGATGGCCTGGAAGTCGTAGGGCGTGGTCATGAAGTCGATGCCGGCCTGGGCGCAGGTTTCCACCAGCGTGTCGGTCCAGCCGCGCGGGCAGTGGTACTGCTCGTACACCTCGAACACCGATTTCCGCCATTTGGACTGGTGGCTCTGCTGCCCGCCCAGCGAGCGGAAGCCCACGTCGCTGACGATGTCCTTGGCCAGGAAATGCTGGAACTTGGCGCAGTCCGCACCCGCTTCCTTGGCCTTCCAGATCAGGTCCTTGGCCCGTTCCAGGTCGCCGTCGTGGTTGGCGGCGATGTCGGCGATGAAATAGGTGGGCGCCCCCAGCGAGATCTCGCGCGTACCGATGCGGATTTCGTTGTCGTACTTCATGGCTCGCACTCCAGCGCCAGGGATTGGATCACCTCGTCCAGGCCGGGCAGGGGGCGGCCCAGCACGGCTTCGGCCCGGCGCACGTCCAGGCCCAGGCTGTCGGCCCGGCGGACCGACAGGCTGCCGACGCTGCCGGCGGTCAGCGCCGCCGCAGACAGGCCCAGCCGGCGGGCCAGGGCGTGGACAAGGTCGTGTTTGCTGTAAACGTCGCGGCTGGCCAGGTTGAACAGGCCGGCAGCCCCGCGTTCCACCATGTCGAACAGCGCCCGCGCCATGGCGGCGACGTCCAGTCCCGAGATGAACGAATCGGTGAAGGTGCGAGCAGGCGCGCCCCGCCGCAGCACGTCCACCGCCCAGTCCACCAGCGAGGGCGGGCGGCCGGGGCCGCGAATGCCCAGGATGTTGGTGCGCAGCACCAGGGCGTCGCGGTTGGTCAGGGCGAAGGCCTCGGCGGCGAATTTGGTGCGGGCGTAGTCGTTGAACAGGGTGACCGGCGCGTCCTCGCCATGACGTGCATCGGCGTCGCCGGTGAAATAGTGGTCGGTGGAAACCTGCACCAGCCGGGCGTCCTGCTGGCGGCAGCAATCGGCCAGGATGGACACCGAGCGGGCGTTGACCTGCCACGCCGCCAGGGGCGCGCGGGCGCAATCCTCGACGCTGGTGATGGCGGCGCAGTTGACCACCAGCCCGGCGCCGCAATCGGCCAGCGCCGCGCGGATGGAAGCCTCGTCGGCCAGATCCAGCGCCAGCGGCCCCTGGCGGCCGGCCTCGACCACCTCCATGCCGCGCGCGCGGGCTTCGGCCACCACCTTGCGCCCCAGCATGCCGGTGGCGCCGGTCACCACGACCCGTGCCGCCGCCATGGTCAGCGCACCGTGAACAAGGGCACCAGCGGCTTGCAGCGCAGCGCCTCGGCCATGCGGCCGTTCAACACCGCGTCGGCGACGATGGGCAGCACCTCGTCATAAACCGCCAGCAGGCGCGCCACCTCGGGCTCGCGATGGGCATAGCTCATGTTGTGGGCGCCATAGGTCAGGATGCCGCGAGCGAACATTTCCTGCAGGAACAGGGTCTTGATCTCCCACTGGCTGATGCCGGCGTGGTCGGCCACCGCGATGGCGCTCCAGCTGGGATGGCCCGACACCGACAGCACCTCGCCCAAGCCGTTGCGGGCGATGGCCGCGTTCAGGCCGTCCATGATGGCCTGGCCGTGGGTGACCATGGTGGCGGCCACCGGCTCGGCCTTCAGCTTGTCCAGGCTGGCGCGCGCGGCGGCCAGCGACAAGGTTTCGCCGCCGAAGGTGAACGAGAAGAACACCTCTTCCATCATCCGCATCACTTCGGCGCGTCCGGCCAGCGCCGACAGCGGAAAGCCGTTGGACAGGCCCTTGCCGAAGGTCGCCAGATCGGGGATGACGCCGAAATATTCCTGGGCGCCGCCGTTGGCGAAGCGGAAGCCGGTGATCATTTCGTCGAACACCAGCAAGGCGCCGTGGCGATGGGTCAGCTCGCGCACTTCCGCAAGGAAGCCTTCGCGCGGGAACTCGGCGTGCATGGGTTCCATGATCACCGCCGCCACCTGATCGGGCAGCTCGCGGAACACCGCCGCCAGCGAGTCGATGTCGTTGAAGCGGAAGGTCTTGGTCAGCTCGCGGGTGGCCTTGGGCACGCCAAGATTGCGGCTGGTGGTGCCGATATACCAGTCCTGCCAGCCGTGATAGCCGCACACCACGATGTAGTCGCGGCGGGTATAGGCGCGGGCCAGCCGCACCGCGCCGGCGGTGACGTCGGAGCCGTTCTTGCCGAAGCGCGCCATTTCGGCGCAGGGCACCATCTCGGCCAGCGCCTCGGCCACCTCGATCTCGATGGGGTGCGGCAGCGAGAAGATGCTGCCCCATTGCAGCATCTCGGCCACGGCGGCGTTGACGTCGTCGTCGGCATAGCCCAGCAGCACCGCGTTCAGCGAGCTGATGAAGTCGATATATTCGTTGCCGTCCACGTCCCACACCCGCGCGCCCTTGCCGTGGGTGACGTAATAGGGCGACACCCCCTGGGGGAACTGGGTCTTGCTTTTACTGAAGGTCTGGGTGCCCAGCGGGATGCGCTTGAGCGCCCGTTGCAGCAATGCCTCGGAGCGGGCGAACGTGCGGGGCGTGGTCATGGGTGCTCCTTCCCGGCAAGAAATTGGGCGTCCTGAAGCAGGGTCTTGCGATAGCCGGCGTCGCGCTCGAAATTGGCGTTCAGGTCGGCGATGGCGGGGTCGCGCGCCAGCAGGTCCAGAATGTCGGCCGAGCCGAAATCGGGACGATGGGGGTACAGCGCCCCGTATACCCGCTCGACGAAAGCGAAGTCCTCGGGCTCGTCCACCGTCCAGCGCAGGGCCGACAGGTTGCGGTCGTTGACCACGTTGTGCAGGCGGAAGCGTTCCGGCCGGGTCTTGACGAAGGGGGTGACGTGCTCGCGCTCGGACGGCAGTTCCGCCTCGGTCCAGGCCTGATGCAGGCAGGGCGCGCGCACCACCTCGACGTCCAGCCCGTCGGGCCAGGTGGGCGTCAGGGTGTTGCTGGTGTAATCGAAGCCGCCGTCCAGATGGGCGGCGACCACCCGGTCGATCACCTCGGGATCGGCCAGCGGACAATCGCCGGTCAGACGCACGATGTGCTCGGGCGCATAGGGGGCGGCGGCTTGCCAGAAACGGTCCAGCACGTCGTCCATGGCGCCGCGGAAACACGGGATGCCATGGTCGGCGCACAATTGGGCCAGGGGGGTGTCGCTGTCGTGGTCGGTGGTCGCCACCAGCAGCAGCCCCAGGGTGCGCGACCGGCGCAGGCGTTCCATGTGGCGCAGCAGCATGGGCTGGCCCAGCAGCGGCTTCAGCACTTTGCCCGGCAACCGGGTGGACGACATGCGGGCCTGAAGGATGGCGAGTATGGGAACGGTCATGACCCGGGTTCCTGCCAGAGATGGGGGTTGACCAGCCGGTTGTCGCCCTGGGGCAAGGCCAGGGCGGCGGCCACGCATTCGGCCGGCGGCGGCTGGTCCAAGGCGTCCAGGTTGGCGGTCAGCTGCGCCACATTGTGGCAGCCGACCACCATGCGGGCGGCGGGGGCCAGACGGCGCACAGCCGCCAGGGCGACGGCGGCGGGGTCGGCGTTCCAGCGGGCGCAGACCTGGCGAAAAGCCGATACTGCCGGCACCGCGAAGCCCATGCCCGGCGGCAGGCGCTGGGGCTCCATCAGCAGCAGCCCTTGCAGGAAGGCGCTGCGCAGCACCACCTGCACGCCCTGTTCGGCGGCGCGGTCCAGCAGCCCGGCGGCGACCAGCCGGCGGTCGAGCACGTTCATGGGCGCCTGGATCATGGTGATGTCGGCAATGCCCAGCGCCAGGGCGAAGTGGTCCGGCCCATAGACCGACACGCCCAGCCCCGCCGTCAGCCCGGCGGCGCGGGCGCGGGCCAGACCCTGGCCGATGGGGCCGTTCCAGCGGTCGAGCAGGGCGCATTTGTGCAGCAGCACCGCCTCGAGCGGGCGGCCGATGCGGGCCACCGATTGTTCGACCTGCGTGAACACCGCATCGGCCGAGCCGACGTCGCCTTCGGGATGCAGCTTGCTGACCACCCGCAGGGCCGAGCCGGGATGCGCGGCCAGATAGGCCCCGATCACCTGTTCGGAACAGCCGTAATGGGGGGCGGTATCCACCAGTCCGATGCCGGCTTCCTCGGCCGCAGTCAGGATCGCGTTGCCGTCGGGCAGAGCGTCGCTGTCGCGGCTGACGCCATACGCCAGTCCCAATTGCACGGCGCCAAGGGCCAGAAAGCGGGCGCTGGGCCGGCTCATGGGCCTACAGCATCATGCGGCTAAGCATGCCCAGCAATTCGCCTTCGGTCAGCCACCAGTCGTTGCTGTCGCTGCTGTAGCGGAAGCCCTCGGCCACCGGCTTGCCCACCTCCTTGGCCGGCGGGCGGTCGACGAAGCTCATGATGGGATTGATGATGTAGCGGTCGGGCAGTTCGACGGCGGTGCGTGATTCCTCTTCCGCCAGCATGGCCTCGTGCAGCTTCTCGCCGGGGCGGATGCCGATGATCTTCTGTTCCAGCTTGGGTGCCATGCAGCGCGCCAGCTCGGTCATGCGCATGCTGGGGATCTTGGGCACGAAGATCTCGCCGCCGCGCATCATGTCATAGCTGGACAGCACGAAATCCACGCCCTGCTGCAGGGTGATCCAGAACCGGGTCATGCGCGGATCGGTGATGGGCAGATGGTCGGTGCCCTCGGCCAGCAGGCGCTGATACAGCGGCACCACCGATCCGCGCGATCCCACCACGTTGCCATAGCGCACCACGCCGAAGCGGGTGCGCGAATGGCCGCGCATGTTGTTGGCGGCGACGAACACCTTTTCGGCGGCCAGCTTGCTGGCGCCGTACAGGTTGATGGGGTTGACCGCCTTGTCGGTGGACAGCGCCACCACGGCCTCGACGTCGTTCTGCAGCGCCGCCCATACCACGTTCTCGGCGCCCCACACGTTGGTGCGCAGGCATTCGCTGGGGTTGTACTCGGCCACCGGCACGTGCTTCAGCGCGGCGGCGTGGATGACGACGTCCACGTCGCGGAACGCCATCATCAGCCGCTCGCGGTCGCGCACGTCGCCGATGAAATAGCGCATGGCCGGGTAGGTGCTGACCGGGAACTGGCGTTCCATCTCGTACTGTTTCAGCTCGTCGCGCGACAGCACGATCAGGCGGCGAACCTTGTAGCGTTCCAGAACGGTGCGCACGAACTGGTGTCCGAACGACCCGGTGCCGCCGGTCACCAAGATGGACTTGCCGTCAAGCTTGTCGCCCAAATCACAGCGGAAGGAATTGAGAAGCGTCACCAACTACCCCATCGACAGGCGTTCCGCGGTCGCGGTGCGCGACCGTGTCCGGTATCCTGCGCAAGCAACCGTTAATTTTCTGTTCAGCCCAAGCCGTTGGCCTTGCCCATGATGTCGCCCCAACTGGGCTTTTCATAGGCGTAGGGGTTGGCGAACAGCCCGGTCAGCAGGTTGCTGGCACGCCCCTGGGTCAGGGCCAGCGAGTTGTTGAGCATGTCGAAGCGGGTCTTGATGGCGCGGCGCTCGGCCTGCTTGGCATCCAGTTCCTCGGTCGAGACCTTGTCGTACTCGGCCTTCATCTGCTCCATCTTGGTGGACATGCCTTTTTGCATGACCGACAGCGAAGTCTGGTCCTTCAGCCACTCGCGTTCGCCCTTGGCTACGTACGAGATCGCCTTGTCGAGATCCGCCTGCGCCTTGGCCTTGGCCTCGGGCGTGGAAAGATCGCCATAGCCCCACGAATTCAGCATCCCCAGGCCGCCGCGCATGATCTGGCCGGAATAGGTGGTGCCGGTGGAATTGTCGCGCAGCGTGACCGAGTCGTCGGCGCCGTGGCTGAGCACCTCGATATTCGACCTGTCGATGCCGCCCAGGGTGCTGGCGATGCCGTCATAGACCAGCGAGCCCGACCCGTCGTCCAGCTTGACGATGTAATCCGAGCCCATGAACCGGGTGGCCACATCCTCGCTCATGCCGGCGCCCGAGAGGCTGGTGGTGGTTCCGCTCCAGCTGCCGTTGCCCTGGGTGGGGTTGGCCAGCAGCGATTGCGAGTTGGTCGAGGTGCGGCCCATCAGCGAGTTCAGCGTTTCGATGGCGGCATCCAGCGCCGGCCCCGAGCCGTTGTTGATGGCCGTCTGCATGGCGATGATCTGCTCGCGCACGTCGTTGACGCGTTTCAGGCCGGATTCGACGCGGATCAGATATTCGCCGACGACCTGGGCGTCGTCGGCCATCGAGTTGATCTGATCCTCGATGGCGGCTGCTTTCTTGCCGTCGTACTTGAAATCGAGGTCCGCGGTCTCCTTTTCCATGCGCTGCGCGCTGGCATAGCGCACGGTCAACAGGGCGCGGTCGGACAACCCGTTGTAGAGGGTCATGTTCGCGGATGCGAGAGCCTTGGCGATATCAGTCATTCTTACCGTCCACCTGGCTTGCCTCCGGCTGTTTCAGCCGGAGCTTCCGTGGATGTCCACGGACATGCAACGCCTGATCATACCACATTCGGCTGGCCCGGGGCTACTGGTGCAAGCCAGTCAGCTTCCTCGGCCAGGCGGATCAGATATTCGCCGTACTCGCTGCCGCGATAGGTGTCGATCTGGGCGCGCAGCTGGTCCAGCGTGATGAAGCCCTGGCGGCAGGCGATTTCCTCCAGGCAGGCGATCTTCAGGCCCTGGCGTTCCTCGATGGTGCGCACGAAATCCGACGCCTGCAGCAGCGACTGGTGGGTGCCGGTGTCCAGCCAGGCGACTCCGCGCCCCAGCCGCTGCAGCGACAGGGTGCCCCGGCGCAGGTATTCGCGCAGAAGGTCGGTGATCTCCAGCTCGCCGCGCGCCGATGGCGCGAGCGTGCGGGCAATGGCAGGGGCGTCGCCGTCGAAGAAGTAGATGCCGGTGATGGCCAGCCGCGACAGCGCCCGCTGGGGCTTTTCCTCGATGGATAGCACGCTGCCGTCGGCGGCCAGTTGCACCACGCCATAGCGTTCCGGGTCCTTGACCGGATAGGTGAACACGGTGGCGCCCCGCGTCAGGGTGGCCGCCGACGCCAGGATGGGGGTCAGTCCGGTGCCGAAGAACACGTTGTCGCCCAGCACCAGGCAACTGGGTGCGCCGGCCAGGAAGCGTTCGGCGATGATCAATCCCTGGGGCAGGCCGTCGGGGCTGGCCTGGGTGGCGTATTCGATCCGCAATCCCCACTGGCTGCCGTCGCCCAACAGCCCTTGGAAACGGTCGAGATCGTCGGGTGTGGTGATGACCATGATCTCGCGGATGCCCGCCAGCATCAGCGTGGACAGCGGGTAATAGATCATGGGCTTGTCGTAGACCGGCAGCAATTGCTTGCTGACCACCCGCGTCAGCGGACGCAGGCGGCTTCCCGAGCCTCCAGCCAGAATAACGCCTTTCATGGCCATTCTCCGCCATATTTCCGGCGCAACCCTTCTGTCGCCCCGGCGTCTTCAGGCTAGCTTGCGCAGCAAGGGTTAATTTTGTGTTTGCGGGGCTGCGCCCAGGCGCGATCAGCCGGCCACCAGCCCGCGCCGCGCGGTTGCCTGGCCGTCGGCCACCAGCGGCAGCCACCAGTCCCGGCGGGCGAAATACCATTCCACCGTCTGCCGCAAGCCTTGCTGGAACGGCACCTGCGGCGCGAAGCCCAGCTCGCGCCCGATGGTGGCGGCATTGATGGCGTAGCGGTGGTCGTGGCCGGGGCGGTCGGCGACGAACTGGATCGCGTCGGCATGGGGGCGGCGGTCGGGGCGCGGCGCCAGTTCGTCCAGAACGGCGCAGATGGCGCGCACCACCTCGATGTTGCTGCGTTCCGCGTTGCCGCCGACCACGTACGCGCCGCCCGGTTTTCCCCGCGTCGCCATCAGCCACAGCGCGCGGGCGTGGTCGTCCACGTGCAGCCAGTCGCGCACGTTGTCGCCCCGGCCGTAAACCGGCAGCGGGCGCCCGGCCATGGCGTTCAGCGCCATCAGCGGGATCAGCTTTTCCGGATATTGGAAGGGGCCGTAATTGTTCGAGCAATTGCCGATGATGGTGGGCAGGCCGTAGGTGTGGTGCCACGCCCGCACGAAATGGTCGGCCGCCGCCTTGCTGGCGGAATAGGGGGAATTGGGGCGATAGGGGCTGTTCTCGTCGAAGGTCCCTTCGGCGCCCAGGCTGCCGAACACCTCGTCGGTCGAGACGTGCAGGAAGCGGAAGGATGCCTGATCCGCCGCATCCAGCCCGCGCCAATAGTCCAACGCCGCCTGCAACAGCGTCGCGGTGCCGGTGACGTTGGTGCGCACGAAGGCCGCCGGGCCGTCGATGGAGCGATCCACATGGGTTTCCGCCGCCAGATGAATGATGGCGGCGGGGCGTTCCTGGGCCAGCAAGGCGGCCATGGCGGCGCCGTCGCAGATGTCGAGGGCAACATGGCGGTGGCGGGGCGAGCTGGCGATCTGTTCCAGGCGCCGCAGGTCGCCGGCATAGGTCAGCGCATCCACGTTCACCACCTGGACATCGGTGGCGGCGATCAGATGGCGGACCAGGG
>DATGXU010000052.1:0-13692 GCA_035298685.1 Magnetospirillum sp.
CGGCGGCGGCGGCGGCGGCCGCCGGGCTTTTCAGGGCCACCGGCTTGACCTGCTTCTCGGTCAGGCCCCAGGCGCCCAGGATCAGCCGGCCATGCAGGGCGATGGCGCTGTCGGGCTCGCCCAGCCAGACCCGCTTGCCGCGCAGATCCTTGACCGTGGCGATGCCGGCGTCGCGCCGCGCCACCAGATGCAGTGCCTCGGGGTAGATCATGGCGATGCCGCGCAGATTGGGGACCATGTGCCCCTTGTACGGGCCGATGCCGTGATTGGCCCAAAAGGCCACGTCGGCATGCACCAGGGCGGCATCCAGGCGGCGGGTGCGCAGGGCCTCGATATTGGCGACCGAACCGCCGGTGGACTTGGCCACCGCCACCAGTCCGGGCACGCCGCAACTGCCGCCGCGCTCGCACTCGCGCGAGCCGGGCGGATTGGAAAGCGCGTTGGCGATCAGGCCGCCGATGGGAAACCGCGTCTCGCCGGTGGGGCCGGTGCCCAACTGGAAAAAGCGC
This sequence comes from Magnetospirillum sp., assembly GCA_035298685.1. Taxonomy (GTDB): domain Bacteria; phylum Pseudomonadota; class Alphaproteobacteria; order Rhodospirillales; family Magnetospirillaceae; genus Magnetospirillum. The sequence continues at coordinate 510 of DATGXU010000052.1, forward strand.
AGATCCTGGGCGCCGACGGCCGCCGCCACCATCGTCGCCACGGCGACCGCGACTGCGCATACGCGACCTGACCTGGACACGCGACCCGTTCCTTTCGGCGTGGGCGCCCGGCGGGCGGCCCTTGGTAAAAATGCGGACGAACGGCAGTATAGCGCCATTGACGGGAAAGACCGCACGTCATCCGCACCCGACAATCGCACATTCGCGGTTTCCCATCGCTTGAAATCGGAGCAATATGTGCGCCGCTAACCGTCTGGCTGGGGTTCGATGGACGACGAGCTTAAAGCGATTGCCGACAGCGACATGGATTCCATGTTCGTGCTGCCGCTTTCGATCATTCCGCTGGAAACGCCGGCGCTGCAAAGCGCCAAACTGATCAAGAACGTCCGCCTGAAAAGCGTTGTCGAGATCTTTCAGGACGTCCAGACCGGCTCGGGGCAGGTCGAGATCGAGAGCCTGCCGCGCATGTTCGAGTGGCCGGACAACCAGCTTCATCCCGACCACGGCATCCTGCGCCGCCTGGCGCTGCTGCCCAGCTACGACGTCTATTCCCTGCGCATCAGCCTGCGCGAGCACGGCATTCCGGTGAACGATTACTCGGCGCTGAAGCTGAGCCCGGAAAAGGCGTCCGAGCTGACCAAGTACATGATCATGTTCACCCGACCGCTGATGAAGATGATCTATGCGGACGAAGCGGTGAACGTGCAGACCTACGACGATCTGCTGAAGCTGTTCCGCGACCCCGACGTGAAGAAGGCGCGCCAGCGGCTGGAGCAGATGGCGCAAAGCCTGAACATCGAAATCTGGGACGTGCCGCGCTTCCTCGAGGATTACGGCGACACCTTCCTGTCGCTCAGCTATTTCCGCCACTGCCTGGACCGGCTCGAGCCCTATTTCACCTCGTGCGTCGACAGCCTCAAGCCCATCCGCTCGCATTTCCAGCTGCGGCAGGACCAGGGCCTGATGAAGACCTGCGACATCATCGAGGACACCATCAACAACATCTCGGCCTCGATCACCGGCCGGCTGGAAGTGTTCGAAAAGCGTACCCGCGAGATGTGGAACAACCTGAACCAGGACGAATTCCGCCAGGTCAAGGCGCTGATCGAACGCTACCACGTCACCATCGGCGCCGCCCTGTGCGGCCTGACGGTGAAGATGAACTCGTTCGCCCGCACCTTCCCCCGCCCGGTCTCCGGCGGCCCGGTCAAGCGCGCGGATTTCATGGCGTCCGAGATGATCCAGGGCATCGAGCTGATCCGCAACACCGAGAAGCAATACGCGGTCTGACCCGCTTTCCCTATCCCTTCGCGTTATGCCGCATGGGTCTTGCGGTTATTGCCGTTTGGGGACCGCGTGTTAGAATTCGCCCGCCCTGCCACAACCCGCCGCAAGGGGCCGGCACTTTTAGAGCCCCAATCTTGGGTGGAGGAATGCCTTTGCGGGTTGTCGCATCCAGCCGGCGCCAATGGGGGAACAGGCGCGCATGCTGATCGCCGTCGCCTTGCTGGCGCTGCCGCTGTTGTCGCTGTTCGCCATCGTGGCCGGCCGCAAGGACTGGGCCCATTCGGCCGTCTATGCCGGCGCCTTCCTGGCCTCGGTGGCGCTGATCTCGGCCGGGCTCGAACACCTGGGCGGCCATCTGGGCGCGCCCACCCTGGAACTGCCCTTCGGCCTGCCGTGGCTGAAGGCCCATTTCCGCGTCGACAACCTGTCGGCGCTGTTTTTGCTGATCGTCAACGTGCCGGCCGCCGCCGCCTCGGCCTTCGCCATCGGCTATTCCCAGCATCTGGCGGAACGGCGTCGGGTCACCCCGTTCTATCCGCTGTTCCTGTTCGGCATGAACGCCGTGCTGGTGGCCGACGACGCCTTCATGTTCCTGGTGGCGTGGGAGTTCATGTCGCTGGCGTCGTGGCTGATGGTGCTGGCCGACCACCGGCGTGACGAGAACCGCAAGGCGGCCATGGTCTATCTGACCATGGCGGTGTTCGGCACCTTCTGTTTGCTGCCGTGCTTCGGCCTGATGGCCGGGCACGAGGGCGACTACACTTTCGCATCCATGCGGCTGCATTCGCTGGGGCCGCTGGCCAGTTCGCTGGTGGTTCTGCTGGCGCTGCTGGGCGCCGGCTCCAAGGCGGGCCTGGTGCCGCTGCATGCTTGGCTGCCGCTGGCCCATCCCGCCGCGCCCAGCCATGTCTCGGCACTGATGAGCGGCGTCATGACCAAGGTGGCGCTGTACGGCCTGATCCGCATCCTGTTCGACCTGCACGGCCAGGTGGGCTGGCAATGGGGCGCCGCCATGATGGTGGTGGGCGGCATCAGCGCGGTCATGGGGGTGCTGTACGCGGTGATGCAGGACGACCTCAAGACCCTGCTGGCCTATTCCACCGTCGAGAACGTCGGCATCGTCGTCATCGGCCTGGGCCTTGCCATCGCCTTCAAGGATGACGGCGAGAAGAACCTGGCGGCGCTGGCGCTGGTGGCCGGCCTCTACCATGCGGTCAACCACGCGGTGATCAAAAGCCTGCTGTTCCTGGGCGCCGGCTCGGTGATCACCGCCACCGGGCACCGTTCGCTGGGGGCGCTGGGCGGCCTGCTCAAGCGGATGCCGTGGACCGGCGCCGCCTTTCTGATGGGCGCCGCCGCCATTTCGGCGCTGCCGCCGCTGAACGGCTTCGTGTCGGAATGGCTGGTGCTGCAAGCCCTGTTCAAGGGACCGGCGGTGCCCCATTGGGCGATGAAGTTCGGCGTGCCGGTGGTGGGCGCGCTGCTGGCCCTGGCCGCCGCCCTGGCCGCCACCTGCTTCGTGCGCGCCTATGGCGTGGCCTTCCTGGGCCGCCCCCGCTCGGAACAAGCGGCCGAGGCCGGCGAGGTGACCTTCGGCATGCGCTGGTCGCTGGCCATCATGGCGGCGCTGTGCGTGGTGCTGGGGGCCATTCCGGTCACCGTCACCGACGCGCTGTCGGCGGTGGTGCAGCCGCTGATCGGCACCCATTTCGCCGTGTCGTCCGACCTGGGCTGGCCGTTCCTGTCGCCGGTGTCCAATACCCGCGGCTCCTATTCCGGCACCGTGCTGGTCATGATCGGCCTGACCCTGTTCGGCATCGCCATCGCGCTGGTCCACCGCATCGGCAACACCAAGATCCGCGCCGCCGACGCCTGGGATTGCGGTACCCCCGACGACAACCCGGCCACCCAGTACACCGGCCAGTCCTTTGCCCAGCCGCTGCGGCGGTCGCTGGGCGCCACCGTGTTCCGCGCCCGCGAAACGGTGATGATGCCGCAGCCGTTCGACGAACAGCCGGCGCGGCATCAGGTCTCCATGATCGATCCCATCTGGACCGGCCTGTATGTGAGGCTGGCCCGGCTGGTGGACGCCGTGGCCGAGCGGGTCAACCGCCTGCAATACCTGACGGTGCGCCGCTATCTGCTGATGATGTTCTGCACCCTGGTGTTCCTGCTTCTGGTGGTGGCGGTGAGGCAGCAGCAATGAACCTGAATTCCGTACTGTGGCAGATGGTGCAGATCGTGCTGGCGCTGGCGACGGCGCCGCTGATCACCGGCTATGTGCGGCTGGTCAAGGCGCGGCTGAACGGCCGGCGCGGCGCCTCGGTGCTGCAGCCCTATCGCGATCTCTACCGCCTGACCCAGAAAGAGGCGGTGGTGGCCCATTCCGCGTCGTGGATCTTCCGAGCCGCGCCTTATGTGGTGTTCGCCTCGGCGTGGCTGGCGGCGTGCCTGATCCCCACATTCACCACCAACATCTTCCTGGCCCCCGCCGCCGACCTGATCGCGCTGGTGGCGCTGCTGGCGGTGGGGCGGTTCTGGCTGGCGCTGGCCGGCATGGACGTGGGCACCGCCTTCGGCGGCATCGGCGCCAGCCGCGAGATGCTGATCGCCAGCCTGGCGGAACCGGCCATGCTGATGGTGACGTTCTCGCTGTCGCTGGTGTCGGGCACCACCCAACCGGCGGAAATCGTGGCCTTCGTGCTGGGCGGCAACGTCGGCATCGAGGTGTCCATCGGCCTGGCGATGGCGGCCATGGTGATGGTCGCCATTGCCGAGAACGGCCGCATCCCCATCGACAATCCGTCCACCCATCTGGAGCTGACCATGGTCCACGAGGCCATGGTGCTGGAATATTCCGGCCGCCACCTCGCCATGATCGAGGCCGCCGCCATGGTCAAGCTGACGCTGTACATGGCGCTGGTCGCCTGTCTGTTCGCGCCGTGGGGCATGGCCCAGCCGGGCGCCGGGCCGGTGGGCGTGGCCGTCGGCATGGCCAGCTTCATGCTCAAGCTGTTCGTGCTGGCCACCGGCCTGGGCCTGTTCGAAACCGCCATCGCCAAGATGCGCGTGTTCCGCTATGCCGACTTCCTGGGCGGCGCGCTGCTGCTGGGCCTGTTGGCCACCATCTTCCTGTACGTGTCGGAGGCAGTGTGATGTTGCCCCAGCCGAAGGCGGTTTCCCGATGATCGCCGCGCTTAGCTACGACCTCGCCCACCTGATCGGCGCCACCGTGCTGATGGCCGGCTTTGGGCTGCTGTATCAGCGCCGCCTGTTCGCCGTGCTCAACACCTTCTCGTTCCAGGCGGTGGCGCTGGCGGCGGCGGCGGCATGGCAGGCCCATGTGCAGCATGCGCCGCACCTGTATTTCACCGCCGGCATCGCCCTGGTGTTCAAGGCGATGATCGTGCCCTTCGCCTTGCACTGGCTGGTGGAAAAGCTGGGCATCCACCGCACGGTGGAAACCGCGCTGTCCATCGGCTGGACCATGATCATCGGCGTGGCGCTGGTGGCGCTGTCGATCCTGCTGGTGCTGCCGGTGACCGCCAAGGCGGCGGCGCTGACCCGCGAATCGCTGGCGCTGGCCATGAGCGTGGTGCTGCTGGGCATGCTGATGATGATCACCCGGCGCAACGCCGTGACCCAGGTGGTGGGCTTCATGGCACTGGAAAACGGGCTGATCCTGGCCGCGGTGTCGGCCAAGGGCATGCCGCTGGTGGTCGAGATCTCGGTGGCGTTCTCGGTGCTGGTGGCGATGACGCTGTTCGGCATCTTCTTCTTCCGCATCCGCGAACGCTTCGATTCGCTGGACCTCAACTACATCGAGACATTCCGGGGCGACCGCCAATGATCGGGCCGGCACTCAGCAATCCGCTGACCTGGATATTGGCCATCCCGCTGGCTTCGGCGGGATTGCTGGCGGTGCTGCCCAACTGGCGCACGGCGTCGTGGGTCAACGTCGCCGTCTCTGTTCTGACCTTCGGCGCGTCGCTGGTGCTGTTCGCCCACCGGCCCGAGCCGACGCGACTGCTGTTCATCGACGACTTCAACGTCTATCTGGTGGCGCTGACCGCCTTCATCGGCATGTCGACGGCGGTGTTCTCGGCCGCCTACATCGCCCGCGAGACCGACGCCGAACGCCTGAGTGCCGCGCATCTGCGCTTTTACCACTCCATGTACCAGGCGTTCCTGTTCACCATGCTGCTGGCGCTGACCGCCAACAACACCGGCGTCATGTGGGTGGCGGTGGAAGCCGCGACGCTGACCACCGTGCTGATGGTCAGCCTGTACCGCTCGCGCGAGGCCATCGAGGCGGCGTGGAAATACTTCATCCTGTGTTCGGTGGGCATCGGGCTGGCGCTGTTCGGCACCACCCTGGTCTATCTGGCCGCCCAGCCGGTCATGGGCGACGGCGCCGACGCCATGGCGTGGACGCTGCTGATCAAGCGCGCCGGCGCCTTCCAGCCCGACCTGCTGAACCTGGGCTTCGTCTTCGTGCTGGTGGGCTATGGCACCAAGGTCGGCCTGGCGCCGCTGCATGCCTGGCTGCCCGACGCCCACGCCGAAGGCCCCACCCCCATTTCGGCGGTGCTGTCGGGCCTGTTGCTGAACGTGGCGCTGTACGCGCTGCTGCGCTTCAAGATGATCATCGCCGCCAACCCCGACACGCTGGCGCCGGGGCCGCTGATGATCATGATGGGCTTTTCGTCGCTGTTCGTGGCGGCGTTCATGCTGTTCAAGCGCGGCGACATCAAGCGGCTGTTCGCCTATTCGTCCATCGAGCACATGGGCGTCATCACCTTCGCCTTCGGCATGGGCGGCGCGGTGGCCAATTTCGCCGGCCTGATGCACATGACCATGCATTCGCTGACCAAGTCGGCGGTGTTCTTCGCCGTCGGCATCATCACCCAGAACGCCGGCACCAAGCGCATCAACGAGATTTCCGGCCTGACCGAAACCACCCCGGCACTGGGCTGGGCCTTCGTGGTCGCCGTTCTCGCCATCGCCGGGCTGCCGCCCATGGGCGTGTTCATGAGCGAGTTCCTGGTGGTCAGCTCGACCTTCGCCCGCCAGCCGCTTTTGGCGGTGCCGCTGATCATCGGCCTGCTGCTGGCCTTCGCCGCGCTGCTGCTGCGGCTGCAATCCATGGCCTTCGGCCCGCCGCCCGCCCATCCGCACCCGGCCCACGGCCGTGGCGGCGGGCTGTCCAGCGCGCTGGCCTATACGCCCATGTGGGCCCATCTGGCCCTGGTCCTGGTGGCCGGCCTGTACCTGCCGCCGGTGCTGACCTCGTGGTTCCAGACCGTCGCCAGATTGTTGGGATAAGGCCATGCTGGGCAACGTCACCCTGTTCGAGTTTCTGTCCATCGGCCGCGAGGTGGCCGGCCATCGGCCTTGGCCGCGCTTCCAGCTGGACCTGCCCTGCTGGCGCGCCTTCGAGGACCGCCTGTCCGCCGCCGATTGGGTGTTGCTGACCGAATGGGCCGAACCCAACGAGGTGCACGCCCTGTTCCGCGACGATCAGACCGGCGACATCGCCGTGGTGTCGCATCCTTGCGTCAACCATCGCTTCGTCGGCCTGGGCAAGCGCCGGCCGGGCGCCATCCGGCTGGAACGCGCCATCCACGACCTGTACGGCCTGGCGCCCCAAGGCATGGCCGACCAGCGCGCCTGGCTGGACCATGGCCGCTGGGCGGTGAAGCATCCGCTGGGCTCGCCGCGCACCTATGACGGCGGCCCCCATGCCTATCGCTTCCGCACCGCCATCGGCGACGGGCTGCACCAGATTCCGGTGGGGCCGGTGCATGCCGGCATCATCGAGCCGGGGCATTTCCGCTTCCACGCCCAGGGCGAGACGGTGGTGCGCCTGGAAGAACGCCTGGGCTACACCCACAAGGGCATCGAGGGGCTGGTGCAGGGCAAGCCCATCGACGTCGCCGCCCGCATCGTCGCGCGCACCTCGGGCGATTCCACCGTCGCCTACGGCATCGCCTTCGCCCGCGCGGTCGAGGCCGCCCTGGGGGTCGAGGCGCCGCCGCGCGCCCATTACCTGCGGGCGCTGATGGGCGAGCTGGAACGCATCGCCAACCATTTGGGCGACATCGGCGCCATCTGCAACGACGCCGCCTTCGCCATCATGCTGAGCCATCTGGGCGTGCTGCGCGAAAAGATCCTGCGGGCCAACATGGCGTGTTTCGGCCATCGCCTGATCATGGACCGCGTCGTTCCCGGCGGGGTCGCCTGCGACCTGACCGACGAGCACCGCACCATCCTGCGCAAGACCCTGTACGAGGTGGGCAAGGGCTTCCGCCGGGCCATGGCGCTGTACGAGGAAACGCCGTCGCTGCTGGACCGCACCACCGGCACCGGCGTGGTGGCGGGCTCGCTGGTGCACCGTTTCGGTGCCGGCGGCTTCGTCGGCCGGGCGTCGTCGCGCGCCCACGACGCCCGCAAGGTGCCCGGCTATCCGCCCTATGACGACCTGGATTTCGAGATTCCGGTGCGGGCCGAGGGCGACGTGCATTCCCGCATCCTGATCCGCGCGGCGGAAGTGCATGAAAGCATGAAACTGATCGAGCAGATCATGATGCGGCTGCCGCAAGGCCCGGTCACCGCGCCGCTGCCCATGCGCGCGGGCGAGGGCGTCGGCATCGTCGAAGGCTTCCGCGGCGAGATCGCCGTGTGGGTGCGGGTATCCGAGGCGGGCAAGGTGGTGCGCTGCCATCCGCACGACCCGTCATGGTTCCAGTGGCCGCTGCTGGAAGCCGCCATCGAAGGCAACATCGTCGCCGACTTCCCGCTGTGCAACAAGTCGTTCAACTGCTCCTATTCCGGGCACGATCTCTGAGGCGCCGATGATCCCCCCCATCTCGCACCTGTTCGCCCGCCACCTGCTCAAGGGACCGCACACGACGCCCGCCCCGGCGCCGTCCGAGGACGGGCTGGCCGAATTGGCCGACGAATTCGCCACCCAGGCCCGGGGCCGGCTGGGCCGCAGCCTCGCCATCCGCGAGGTGGACGCCGGCAGCTGCAATGGCTGCGAGCTGGAACTGCACGCCGCCAACAACCCGGTCTACGATCTGGAACGCTTCGGCATCAAATTCGTCGCCAGCCCGCGCCATGCCGACGTGCTGCTGGTCACCGGCCCGGTCAGCCTGAACATGGCCGAGGCCCTGCGCCGCACCTGGGAGGCGACCCCCGCCCCCAAATGGCTGGTGGCGCTGGGCGATTGCGCCTTCGACGGCGGCTGCTTCGCCGGCTCGTACGCGGTGGCCGGCGGCGTTTCCGCCGTGCTGCCGGTGGATCTGCACATCAAGGGCTGCCCGCCCACGCCCAAGGACATCCTGGCGGGCCTGTTGGCGCTGTTGCAGCACGTGGGCGGGAAATAGCCCCACTCAGAACGTTTCGGAGTTGGTGACTTCCACCGCCGCCCACACCAGACTCAGCACGCGGTCGATTTCCTCGATGGTGGCATCGGCGGCCACGTCCGGCAGATCCATCTCGATGCCTTCGTCCTCAAGCAGCTGGCGGGCGCGGGCGAAATAGAAATCGCGATATTCGGCGGTGGTGCGGAAGCGCGAGTTCAGCGCCCGGTCCATTTCCTGTCGCAGGCGCATCAATTCGCGCTGTTCGTCCAGCGTCAGCAAGCCGTCCCGCGCCAGCAACTGCGTATGTCGCTGCCGCGCCGCCGTCAGCTTGTCGCGCCAACGGGGATCGTGATGGGGCATCAGGCGGATGGTCGAAGCCATGGGCGTCACCCGCGACATGTGGAGTCACTCACAGGATAGCCCGGCGGCGGCGTTCTGTCAGGGTTAGAAAATCTAAACCATGTCCGCATCATAACTGGTTTGCCCAGGCGCCGCCGAGCCGCCTAAGGTGGCCCAGGTTCAACCCGTCGCCGAGGCTTATCATGGCTCGCCCCGCCTGGCTTTCCCCCGCCATCCTGACCATCTTCGTCGCCGGCTGCGTGATGATGAGCGTGTCCATGGGCGCGCGTCAGGCCCAAGGCCTGCTGATGGGGCCGCTGTCGGCCGAGCGCGGCTGGCCGCTGGCCACGTTCTCGCTGGCGGTGGCGCTGCATAATCTGTTCTGGGGTGCCTTTCAGCCCTTCACCGGCGCCGCCGCCGACCGCTGGGGCGCCGCCCGCGTCGCCGCCGTGGGCGCGCTGGCTTTCGGCATCGGCATGATGATGGTGGCCTGGGGTGGCGAGGCCGCCACCATCATCGGCCTGGGGCTGGTGTCAGGCTTCGGGCTGGCCGCCACCTCTTATTCCGTGGTGCTGGGGCCGGTGGGCCGGGCGGTGGCGCCGCAATACCGCACCACCGCCATGGGCACCGGCTCGGCGCTGGGATCGCTGGGCATGATGGCCATGATCCCGCTGACCCAGGGGCTGATCGGCACCATGGGCGCCGGCAACGGCATCTGGGTCTTGGCCTGCTTCTCGCTGGCCACCATTCCCTTGGCGCTGATGCTGCACCGGGGCGAGGTCGCCAGCCGCGCCGCCGCCACCGTCATCCACCACCAGCAATCCATCGGCGAGGCGCTGCGCGAGGCCTGGGGCCATTCCGGCTATCGGCTGCTGATCGCCGGTTTTTTCGTCTGCGGCTTCCAATTGGCCTTCATCAGCGTGCATCTGCCCGGCTATCTGGCGCTGTGCGGCATGACCAAGGGCGCAGGCGCCACCGCGCTGCTGGTGATCGGCGGCTTCAACGTCATCGGCACCTACACCGCCGGCCGCCTGCGGCTGCGCCCGAAATACGTGCTGTCGGCCATCTATCTGGCCCGCGCGGTCGCCACCTTCGCCTTCGTCATGGGGCCCAAGAACGAAATCACCCTGCTGGCCTATGCCGCGATCATGGGTCTGCTGTGGCTGTCGACCGTGCCGCCCACCACCGGCCTGATCGCCGGCCTGTTCGGCCCGCGCTATATCGGCATGCTGTTCGGCGTGGTGTTCTTTTCGCACCAGATCGGCAGTTTCCTGGGCGCCTGGCTGGGCGGCATCGTCTATGACGCCACGCTGTCCTATGACGCCATGTGGATGAGCACGGTGGTGGCCGGCGTCTTCGCCACCCTGGTGCACCTGCCCATCAAGGAGGCCGGCGTGCGGGCGGCGGCCTGAGGCGTTAGAACACCCGCCGGGCCCGCAAGGCGGCGGAAATGGTGCCGTCGTCCAGGTAATCCAGTTCACCGCCCACCGGCACGCCGTGGGCAAGGCCCGAGACGGTGACGCCGGCATCCCTCAGACGGTCGGCGATGTAATGGGCGGTGGTCTGGCCCTCGACGGTGGCGGGAGTCGCCAGCACGATTTCGCTGATTTCCGGTGCGCCGGCACGCTCGGCCAGCCGGAAAATGCCCAATTCCTCGGGTCCGACGCCGTCGAGCGCGCTCAACAAGCCGCCCAGCACGTGATAGCGGCCCCGGAAGGCGCCGGTGCGTTCCATCGCCCACAGGGCGCCGACATCCTCGACCACGCACAGGATCGAGGGGTCGCGGCGGTCGTCGCGGCAGATGGAACAGGGATCAACACTATCGTAGTTGCCGCAGACGGTGCAGACCTGCACCTTCTCCGCCACCTCGGCCATGGCCTGCGCTAGTGGTTGTAGCAGAATCTCGCGTTTTTCCACCAAATGCAGGGCTGCGCGCCGTGCCGAGCGCGGACCCAAGCCCGGCAACCGCGAAAGAAGTTGAATCAGGCGCTCGATCTCGGGTCCGACCATTGTGGAAATTCCGGACTCAGAACGGCAGCTTGAAGCCAGCCGGCAAATTCAACCCTCCGGTGACCTTGGCCATCTCTTCCTGCATGGCCGCCTCGGCCTTGGCCTTGGCGTCGTTGAAGGCGGCGACGATCAGGTCTTCCAGCACTTCCACGTCGTCGGGGCTGACCAGCGACGGGTCGATCTTGATGCCCTTCAGCTCGAACTTGCCGTTCAGGCGCACCTGCAGCATGCCGCCGCCCGAGGCACCGGTCACTTCCAGTTCGCCCAGCTTGGCCTGCATCTCGGCCATCTTGCCCTGCATCTGCTGGGCCTGCTTCATCAGATTGCCAAGGTTCTTCATGCTTCCTCTTCTCCTGGGGTCTGTTCCGGGTCGAAGGCCAGTTCGCCTTCCTCGGGGTCCTCGGGGGCGATGTCGCGCACCACCTCGATCGAGGCACCGGGAAAGGCCGCCATGATGGCCTGGACCAGCGGATGGTTGGCGGCGTCCTGCCGCCGCTTGTTCTCGGCGATGATGTCCTGTTCGGCCAGGGTCGGCTCGGCCGGGTCGGTGGTGTTGACCGTAACCGTCCAGCGCCGGCCGGTCCATTCACCCAACAGGCGCCCCAGCTTTTGCGCCAGATCGTGCGGCGCGGAAGAGTGGGGACGGAATTCTATTCTTCCAGCTTCGAAACGGACCAGGCTGACCTGATTGCGCAAAGCCACCGCCAGGATGCCCTCGCGCTTGTCGGAAAACAGCTTGGCGACCTCGGCGAAGCTGGCCGGCATGGGCGGCAGTTGCAGCGGTTCCGGCGCCGGCGCCAGCTTCAGCGCGGTGGCGCCACCACCGCCGGGACCGCCGACAAAACCGCCGGAAACCGCCGGGTTCATGGCACCGCCGCCCATGGGCGCGGGCGCCCCGCCACCGCCACCACCACCGGGGCCACGCGGCGCCGGCGGATTGGCGCGCAATTGTTCGATCAGTTCGGCCGGCGTGGGCAGATCGGCGGCATAGGCCAGCCGCACGATGGCCATCTCGGCCGCCTGCAGCGGATTGGGCGCCGAGCGGGTTTCCGCCAGCCCCTTCAGCAGCATCTGCCACGCCCGCGTCAGCTGGGCCATGGACAGCCCGTCGGCCATGGCGCGGCCCTTGACCCGCTCGGTTTCCGAAGCTGTGCCGGATTCGGCGGCGTCCGGCGTCACCTTCAGGCGGGTCAGCCAGTGGGTCAGCTCGAGCATGTCCTGCAGCACCACCACCGGGTCGGCGCCCAGGGCGTATTGCTCGCCCATCATGTCCAGCGCGTCGGCCACCTTGCCCTGCATCACCTGCTCGAACAGGTCGAACACGCGGGCGCGGTCGGCCAGGCCCAGCATATCGCGCACCTGGGCCTCGCTGACCAGGCCGGCGCCGTGGCTGATGGCCTGATCCAACAGCGACAGGCCGTCGCGCACCGAACCGTCGGCGGCGCGCGCGATCAGCTTCAGCGCCCCGTCCTCGATGCGGGCGTCTTCCTTTTCGGCGATGCCGGCGAAATGTTTCGCCAGGACATCCATCTCCACCCGGCGCAGGTCGAAGCGTTGGCAGCGCGACAGCACGGTCACCGGGATCTTGCGGATTTCGGTGGTGGCAAAGACGAACTTGACGTGCTCCGGCGGTTCTTCCAGCGTCTTCAGCAGCGCGTTGAACGCCGCCGTCGACAGCATGTGAACCTCGTCGATGATGTAGACCTTGAACCGCGCCGAGGTGGGGCGATAGCGCACGCCCTCGATGATCTCGCGGATGTCGTTGACGCCGGTGCGGCTGGCGGCGTCCATCTCGAGGATGTCGACGTGGCGATCCTCGGCGATGGCGCGGCAGTGCTCGCACACACCGCACGGATCGATGGTCGGGCCGCCCTGGCCGTCGGGGCCGACGCAGTTCAGCGCGCGGGCGATGATGCGGGCGGTGGTGGTCTTGCCCACGCCGCGCACGCCGGTCAGCACGAAGGCGTGGGCCAAGCGCCCGGACTGGATGGCGTTGGTCAGAGTGCGGACCATGGCCTCTTGCCCGATCAGCGACGCGAAATCGGTCGGCCGGTACTTGCGGGCGAGGACGCGGTACGGAGCGGGGGCGGGGCTGTCGGTCATGGGGTCAGACAATATATCGGGCGGCGTGCGGTGGAAAGCACTGAGCCATTACGGAAGCGGTAATGCCGGTGGCGGGC
>DATGXU010000053.1:0-1650 GCA_035298685.1 Magnetospirillum sp.
CGACGACGAGGAGTGACGACCATGCTGGAACTTGCGGAAGCCGACCGCGAGGCGCTGAAGCGCCCGTTCGCCAAGGCGCTGCTGACCCTGATCCGCGCACAGGACCGTTCGGGCGCCATGGAGGCGGACAGCGACGAGGAATTGCTGGCGCCGTTCATCGTGACCAAGGTGCAGAAGCGCGACATCCCCATGTTCGGCGATCCCGACCCCGACATCCTGATGCGGGTCGAGCAGATCTACATGGCGGTGTGCTGGTTGGTCGAACAGGAAACCGGCATCGCCGCCGCCCCCATCCTCAACATCCACCACGAGGGCTGGGGCCGCATCGTCATCATCACCGGCCGGCTGGTGGCGGTGAATTCCTATGTCCGGGAACTGCACCGCTTCGGCTACGAATCCGTCGTGCAGATGGAAACCAAGGCCCTGAAGCTGGTCGAGGAAGGCATCGCAGCCGTTCGCCAGTTCCCCGACGTCGCCGCCGCCTGACCCCATTTCATCAAGGAGATCAAGACCATGTCGTTGCGTACCTTCACCACCCGCGACGGAACCCCGTGGACGCCGCGCTATCTGCTCAGCATCAATGACGAGCTCTGTATCGGCTGCGGCCGCTGCTACAAGGTGTGCACCCAGGGCGTGCTGGAACTGAAGGGCATCAACGAGGACGGCGAATTGTGCGACCCGTTCGACGACGGCGAGGATATCGAGCGCAAGGTCATGATCGTCGCCAAGGAAGGCAGCTGCATCGGCTGCGGTTCCTGCGAAACGGTGTGCGGAACCAAGGCGCAGAAGCACGAAGCCATGGCGGCCTGACCCTGACGGCACAAGGCGGCCGCCGCATGCATGGCCGCCGCCTTGTGGCGGACGTAATGCTGCCTTGAAAACGCCTCTGAGGCCCTGTATGCCACGGGGAAGCCCTGCTCAGAGGTGCGCTGATGATCGACGTCCAGGATATGAAGGCCGGCTCGCAGCCCGGCCTGCGCTTCGCCGCCCTGCTTGACCGCAACGGCGGCTGTACCGACCTGGATTGGGCCGGCATCGCCCGATGGCGGCCCGAGGACGGCTTCCTGTGGATTCATCTGGAGCGTGACGACCCCGTCGCCGCCCGATGGGTGCGCGAAAACAGCGGCATCGACCCGCTGGTGGGTCTGGCCTTGCTGGCCGAGGAATCCCGCCCCCGCGTCGAGGACGTGGACGATTGTCTGATGGTGGTGCTGCGCGGCGTCAACGTCTGCGACGAAAGCCGCGAGGCGGCGCTGGTTCCCATCCATGTCTGGGCCGAACCCAACCGCCTGATTTCCCTGCGCGACAAGGATCACCAGCTGAGCGCCTTGCGCGCCATCCGCCTGGCCCTGCTGGGCGGCAAGGGGCCGCGCACCCCCGGCGGCCTGTTGGCGCAGATCGCCGAACGGGTGGTCGAACATCTGGAACTGGTCATCGACGGCATGGAAGACGTGGTCGGCGGCCTTGAGGACGCCTGCATCCAGCGTACCGCCGACGCGTCGTTGCGCATGCAACTGGCCCAGGTTCGCCGCCAGGCCATCCACCTGCGCCGCTATCTCGGCCCGCAGCGCGACGCCCTTTACCGCATCCAGCACGACGACGCCACCTGGCTGTCGCGCGACGCCAAGCTGCGCCTGCGCGAGGTCACCG
>DATGXU010000054.1:0-3966 GCA_035298685.1 Magnetospirillum sp.
ATTGACGGCGTTTGCCGGGCGAAGCGTCCTTTTGGATGCCTCGCCCGTTGCGCTGGTGTATTTCCGTCAATGCCAGCGTGGCGCCACTCTGGATTCTCACTGACCGACTTTGGACGGGACATGGCGGACGATACAAGGGTAAGCGGCCCCCTTCCCCTGGGCGAACGGATGCTTAACAGCATCGCGTCTCTCTCGCTGCCAAGGTTCGGCACCCTTTCGGCCGGCGGCGCCGGCGGCCTGCTGGAACTGCGCAGCCCGTTCGGCGTCGTGGTCATGGCCGGCCTGGCCGGTCTGGCCGGCGCCGGCGTTCTGGTCACCCTGACGTCGGGACTGAAGGACCAGGCGCCGCCACTGGCCGGCGGCCTGGCGTTCGTCGTCCTGATCCTGGCCTATCGCTGGCTGCAGAAGCGCCTGCTCAAGACCACCAGCGCCGCCGTCGAGGCGGCGCTCAGCCGCATGCGCATCCGCCTGGCCAGCAAGGTGGTGCGCCTGGATCTTCGCGACTTCGAGGAAACCCCGCGCGAGGAACTGCAGGCCAAGATGGTCCGCCATTACGAGGTGATCTCGGAAGCGGTGGTCGGCATCCTGGGCGGCTTGCAGTCCAGCATCCTGCTGCTGCTGATCCTGATCTATCTGACCACCATCTCGCTGCTGGCCGCCGGCCTCAGCGTGCTGGTGCTGGGGCTGGCGGTGAACGCCTATTTCTCGTCGCGCGAGGAAATGCAGAAACGCATGCGCGCCGCCCACGAGGCCGAAACCGCCCTGCTGGGGTCGTTGGGCGAAATCATCGACGGCTTCAAGGAACTGCGTCTCAGCTTCGCCAAGCGCACCGAGGTGCTTGAGGAGCTGTACGCCCATTCCAACCGGTCGGCCGAGGAACGCACGGTCACCCAGGGCATGTTCGCCGATTTGTTCGTGTTCTCGAACACCATCGCCTTCCTGCTGGGGGGCGCGGTGGTGTTCCTGGTGCCATTGCTGTCGGGCGGCACCACCACCGAGGACGTGGCCCGGGTGGTCACCGTGGTGTTGTTCTTCATCGGCCCGCTCAGCGCCATCGTCGCCGCCACGCAGCATTTCCATACCGCCCGCTTCGCCATGGTCAGCCTGCAGGAATTCGAGACGCGGCTTGATCGCACCCTGCAGGAGGCGCCGCCCCGCCTGCCGGTGCCGGAATTCCAGACGTTGCGGCTGGCGGGCGCCGGTTTCAGCCACCGCAGCACCGCCGAGGCCACCTTCTCGGTCGGCCCGCTGGACTTCCACCTCGCCAGGGGCGAAATGGTGTTCATCACCGGCGGCAACGGCTCGGGCAAGACCACGGCCATGCGGCTGATGGTGGGGCTGTATCCCGCCGAAAGCGGCAGCATCCTGGTGAACGGCGAAACGCTACGGACCGACGCCGCCCACATGGAGGCCTATCGCCACATGTTCGGCACCGTCTTCGCCGACGCCCATGTGTTCCGCCGTCCCTACGCCCTGCCGGAAGAGCGGCAAGCGGTGCTGAAGGCGCTGCTGGACCGCTTCCACATCACCGGCAAGCTGCCCGAGGACGTGATGGCCGGCTACAACCCCAACATCCTGTCCACCGGCCAGCGCAAGCGCCTGTCCATGGCCCTGACCCTGGCCGAGGACCGGCAGGTTCTGGTGTTCGACGAATGGGCGGCCGACCAGGACCCGCAGTTCCGCCGCTATTTCTACGAGGACCTGCTGCCCGAGCTTAAGGCGGCGGGCAAGGCGGTCATCGCCATCACCCACGACGACCGCTATTTCGACATCGCCGACCGCCGCTATCACATGGAGGAGGGACGCATGACCCTCGTGGCCGAGAAATGAGGCCGACCAGCGCCACTGCGGCTTCCGCGCCCGCGCCGCGCCCGCCGTTCAAGCAGCGTTTCCTCCGCACAGTGCGCAAGACCGCGCATTCCATCGTCTTTTTCATCATCACCGCCGCCATCCTGTTGGCGATCCTGTGGCCGTCGGTGGTCTACACCGTGCCCGCCGGCTCGGTGGGCGTGCCCTGGTACCGGTTCTTCGGCGGCACCGCGACCGACGAGTTCCGCGGCGAGGGCCTGACCATGATGGCCCCATGGGACAAGCTCTACATCTACGACGCGCGGCCGCAACGCGTGGATCTGATGGTGCCGGCGCTGACGGTGCAGGGCTTGACCGTCAAGATCAGCGTCACCGTGACCCTGGTGATCAATCCGACCACTGTCGGCTATCTGCACAAGGCGGTGGGTCCCAACTACCTGAACCTGGTGATAGAACCCACCGTCGCCTCGGCCATCCGCACCATGGTGGCGGGCTACAAGATCGACGACATCTACGACATGGCGCGCCAGGAGATCGAGGCGCAGCTGATGCACCAGATCAACGGGCGCATCGCCAGCAAGCACCTGAATTTCGACGCCGACGAGGACCTGATCGACCTGACCCAGGTCAGCCTGCGCGTGGTCGAACTGCCGCCGCAGATCGCCGATGCCATCGAGGAAAAGCTGTCGGCCGAACAATCGGCGTTGCGCTATCAGTACATCCTGCGCCGCGAGCAGCTGGAGACCCAGCGCAAGGAGATCGAGGCCCAGGGTATCAAGCGGTTCCAGGAAATCGTCACGCCGACCATTTCCGAATCCTACCTGCGCTGGCGCGGCATCGACGCCACCCTGCAGTTGTCCCAATCGCCCAATGCCAAGGTGGTGGTGATCGGCGGCGGCAATGGCGGCGCCTCGGGTCTGCCGCTGATCCTCGACACCCGAGGCGATCAGCCGGGAAGCCCGCCGGCGGCGCCCCAGCAACCCGCGGCCAACACGCCGTCGGTTCCGATCATGCCGCGTCCCACCACCCCGGTTCTGCCGCCCCGCATGCCTTGATGCCGGGCGGCAGGCGGCGGTCAGACCGCCGTCAACGCTACCATCAGATAGTGGGAAACCCACGGCTGGATGCGGTCGGCGGTCTCGACCCGTCCGCTTTCCCGCAAATGGGTGCAAAAGCCGGTCCAGCTCTGTGCGGTGATGTCCTCGATCTCATCGACGCGGAAGCCGTGGGCCGCGCACTGGGCGGCGTAATCGTCCAGTTGCAGGCGCCGGTTCACCTCGGGCACCCACCATTCCCATGGCGTGCTGTCGGGGGTGAACAGCACGTCGGTGACGACCACCCGCCCGCCCGGGCGCAGCACCCGTCGTGCCTGATCCAGGAAAGCGGTGCGCGGGTTGAAGTGGAACACCGCTTCCACCGCGATGATCCGGTCCACCGAAGCGTCGGGAAACTCCAGCCGGGTGGCGTCCATGACTTGGAATTCCAGGTCGGGGTGGCGCTTGCGCGCCTCGGCCACCTGGGCGTCCGAGATGTTGACGCCGGTCACCTTGAGATCGGCCCGGCCGGCGGCGGCGATCCTGGCGGTGGTGTCGCCCAGGCCGCAGCCGATGTCGAGAACCACCAGGCCGTCCTGGTCCAGCGCGGCGCGGCGGATATGCTCGTCCACCAGGGCCGTGCATGCAGCTTCGGCCGAAGGTGGCGCCGACGACCAGTCCCCCACGTTGTAAAACCCGCTGTCGCCGTACTGGGCCCGCGTCAGAGGATGCAGGATGACCTGATCGTAGCGATCGACAAATACATCCACGTCATTATCCATCTCCAACATTCTCCTTAGCGGTGACATCGACTTGCCCGGATGTCATAGTTGTAGACCGTTTTGCCCTTAGGGGTAGCACGTTCGCAATGGGAAGATGACAATTTTGGGTGGCCCAGCTCTGGCGCCTCCCGCTCGCAGCGGTTACTATAACCTATGATTTAGCACACGAGTGGTGGCACAACGAAATGTTCGATAAAGGCGTTACGGCACATGGGGACACCGCCTGTTGCCCACAGGGCCAGGCCGCCCAACCTGCGGGCAATGCCGGAAAGATCTTCATGCTTCCGTTCGCCGGCGACGTCGGCAACGGCTACGCCGCCCTGCTGCCGCCGCGCGGCCAC
>DATGXU010000055.1:0-6497 GCA_035298685.1 Magnetospirillum sp.
CCGCCGGCACCACCAAGCGCGTCACCCTGATGTCGGGCAAATCGCTGGACGTGCGCATTCCGCCCGGCACCACCGATGGCCAGACCCTGCGCCTGAAGTCCCAAGGCCATCCCGGCATCGGCGGCGACGGCGACGCCTTCATCGACATCAAGGTCGATTTGCCCAGCCATTTCACCAAACGCGACCAGGACGTGCTGCTGGATCTGCCCATCAGCGTGCAAGAGGCGGTGATGGGCGGCAAGGTCACCGTGCCCACCATCGACGGCAAGGTGATGATCACCATCCCGCCGGGCAGCAATACCGGCGCCGTGCTGCGGCTGAAGGGCAAGGGGCTGGCCGGCAGCGGCGGCGCCCGTGGCGACCAACTGGTGACGCTGAAGGTGGTGCTGCCCGAGAACGACCCGGAATTCCGCAAAATGGTGGAGAAATGGGGGCCCCGCCACGGCTATGACCCGCGCGCCAAGACGGGATTGGGTTAAGCTGTTTGGTAGCTCTTGCGGCTTAGGTCAAAGGTATTGACATCGCCGGTTCTACCGGAAATCCTGGCGCGGGGAAGTTTTCGTGCTGGGGATTGGGGGATGCCGTCTTCTCAACAACTTTTGGATGTGATCCGCATTCAGGCGGATATCGCGAAGCTTGGGTTGGATCTGGGCGGCGTGATGAGTCTTGTCGTCGAACAGACGCTTGGACTGATCGGCGCCGACGGTGCCGCCATCGAACTGGCGGAAGGCGAGGACATGGTCTACCGCGCCGCCTCGGGCTCGGCGGCGGCGCAGATCGGCTTGCGGTTGAAGCTGGACAGCAGCCTGTCGGGCCTGTGCGTGCGGACCGGCGAAACCCTTCGCTGCGACGATTCGGAAAACGACGACCGGGTTGATCGCGAAGCCTGCCGCCGGGTGGGGCTGCGCTCGATGATCGTCATGCCGCTCAAGCATAACGGCCTGACGGTGGGGGCGCTGAAGGCCATGTCGGCGCTTCCCAGCAAGTTCAGCCCGGCGGACATGGAATTGTTGGGGTTGCTGTCGGACGTGGTCGGCGCAGCCATGTTCTTCGCCGCCAAATACGACACCGACGATTTGTTCCACCGCGCCACCCATGACGGGTTGACCGGACTGGCCAACCGCTCGCTGTTCATGGACCGTCTGCGCACCCTGATGTCGCAGAGCGAGCGCGAATTGCGCCCCGCCGCATTGCTGATGATCGACATGGACGGCCTCAAGCAGGTGAACGACAATTTCGGCCACCGTGCCGGCGACGCCGTCATCGTGGAATTCGCCAAGCGCATCAAGTCGGGGGCCAGGGCGTCGGACACGGTGGCGCGCCTGGGCGGCGACGAATTCGGCATCATTCTGGCGCCCGTCGATCTGCCGCATGGCAGCGAGACGGCGGTCGAGCGCCTGACCCGGGAAATCGAGCCTCCCTTCCACTTCGAAGGCAATCTTTACCACCTGCGCGCCAGCATCGGCGCGGCCCATTACCCTGACGAGGGCTGCGACATGGGCGACCTGATCGAATTGGCCGACCGCCGGATGTACGTGGTCAAGAAAGAACGCCGGGGCGCCACGCGGCACGCCTGACGGTCACGCCGGGACCAGCCAGCCGTCCTGGCGGCGGGCGGCGCCGGCCTTTTCCAAATCGGTCACCAGCATGTCCGCGAACCGCTCGGGCGGCAGGCGGAAATACAGCTCGTTGTATTCGCGGTGGACCTCCACCCGCTGGACATAAGCCGGCAAGTCCGCCAGCGCCATGCGCCGGCGATGCAGCAGCGCATACATCAGCATGACGCGCACGCAGTTGCGGGCCATGCGGTCGGGGTCGGCTTCGAAGGCCTCGATACGGCGGAAGGCGCGGTCCAGCGCGGCGTTGGTTTCGGTAAAGGGGGCGCCGTGGCCAGGGATGGTGGCGCGCACGTCCAGGCCGGCGATGGTTTCCAGGGTGGCGCGGGCGGCGGCCAGCCGGGCTTGTGCCTCCGACGGCATCACCACGCCGAAGCCGTTGGCCCACAGGGCGTCGCCGGGAATCAGCAGGCGTTCCTCGGGGCAATAAAACAGCAGGGCGTCCATGTCGTGACCGGGGGCGGCCAGCGCCTGCCAGTGCATGCCGCCCATCTCGATCGCCTCGCCCGCGCGGATGACGTCGTCGTGGACGAAGCGTTCGGCCCGCTGGTCGGCGTAATCCAGCCACAGGGCGCGGGTGTCCCAGGCGGCGAACAGCGGCGCCTCGCCCTCGGGCACGCTGATGCGGCAGCCGTACAGGCGTTTCAGCGCGGCGTTGCCGCCCATATGGTCGCTGTGGCCATGGGTGTTGACGATGCGGTCAAGCCGGCGTTCACCCAGCACGCCGGGCGCCCGCAGCAGAGTCAGCGTCTGGGCCAAGCAATCGCCGTAACCGGTGTCGATCAGCGTGTTCTCGCGGCCCAGGAACAGAACCTGATTGGCGTTCAGCCAGTCGCGAACCACCACACGCATGGAAGAGGGGAGGCGAAGCGTCGTCATCGTCAGGCAATATGGCGGTTCGCCTTGCCGAATACCAGGGCGCGCGGTGCTATTTCTGCATGATGGTGGTGAACTTTTTCACCGTTCTTTCCTTGTCCGCGACGGCCTTGTCGTAATCGATGGGCAGGGCCCGCCGCATGGCCTCGGCCACCGGGGGCAGGCCGAAGCGGGCGGGCACCTCGACATCGGTCCGCACCGGCAAGGTGCCTTCGTTGGCGATGATGCTCTGCCCTTCCTGGGACAGCACGAATTCCACGAAGGCCTTGGCGGCCTCTTGATTGGGGCTGTCGCGGAAGATGGCGATCGGGCTGGGAATGACGATCAGCTCGGGCGGCAACACCAGGGCGATGGCGCCGCCGCGCTCGATCCTGTCCGCCGCCAGATAATCGACCGCCAGGCAGGCCAGCAGCGCCCCCGAGGCGGTGTCATCGACCACCTGTTGCGCCCCTTGCCCCAACTTGGTGCCGTTGGTGCGCAGATTCTCGATATACGACCAGCCGAAGGCTTCAACCAGAGCGGCGATGCTCATGGTGGAGGTGCCGGACAACGTCGGATTGGCGATGGCGAAACTTCCCCGCAACGGCGTGAGGGTCAGGTCGCTCCATTGTTCCGGCGGGTTCTTCACCGAATGGATGTTGTAGGCGATCCCCATGAGCGACAGGCGCGCGGTGGTGAAGGTGCCGCCATTGTCGGGCAGCGGCTCGATGCGCGCTTGGCGATCGGCCGGTTCATAGGGCAGCAACACGCCGCGCGCACGCAGGTCGTAGAAATCCGGAACCTCGGAACTCCACAGCACGTCGGCGTTGATGCGCCCCGCGCGGTGCTCGGCGACGATCTTGGCCATCACCTTGCCCGCGCCGGCCGACAGATATTCCATCCTGATGTCGGGGTGCTTGGCGGTGAACGCCGCTTGCAGTTCACCGATCAGGGAAGTCTTGATCGAGGTGTAAACAACCACCTTTTGCTCGGCCAGTGCCTCGCGCCACAAGATGCTGCAGATCATCGCGCATGTAACAAGCGAGGCGATCTTGGCTATTTTCACGACCCACCCCTGTCCGGCGCCCAGGTTTCTGCGTAGCAATGCCCACAAACACTATGCCGAGGCCGCAGATGAGTCAATGTAGGCGGCAGAAGTTATGTATAATGCAACGGGGGGTTAATAGGTGTTTTGCTGTCAGGTGGTAACGATTGAGCCGTCCACCAGAGTGACCCGCCGATCGGCCAGGGCGGCCAGTTGAACGTCGTGGGTCACCGCCACCACGCTACGGCCCTGATCGTGGGCAAGGTCGCGGAAAAGTTCGAACACCACCTGGGCCGAATGGCTGTCCAGGTTGCCGGTGGGCTCGTCGGCCAACAGCACCGGCGGGTCGTTGGCCAGGGCGCGGGCGATGGCCACGCGCTGGCGCTGGCCGCCCGACAGCTGGTCGGGGCGCTTACCGCGATGATCGGCCAGCCCCAGCATGTCCAGCAGTTCCTGGGCGCGCCGCCGGGCGGCGCGGTCGTCCAGGCGGCCCAGCTTGCGCATGGGGATTTCCACGTTGGTCTGGGCGCTGAATTCGGGCAGCAGGAAGTGGAACTGGAAGACGAAGCCCAGCCGGGCCAGCCGCAGATCGGCGGCCTGATCGGCGGTCAGGGTGGTGGTGTCCAGCCCATCCATCACAATGGTGCCGGCGGTGGGGCGATCCAGCAGGCCCAGCAGGTACAGCAGCGACGACTTGCCCGACCCCGACGGGCCGGTGATGGCGACGAACTCGCCGGGATGGACCTCAAGGTCGATGCCGCGCACCAGCGTCACCGGCACCGGGCCGGGCAGTTCGCGGGTGACCTGGCGGGCGATCAGCTCGGTCATCCCGCCCCTCGCACAATGTCGACCGGGTTCAGGCGGCTGGCCCGCCGCGCCGGCACCCAGGCTGCCAGGGTGGCCGAGACGATGGCCATGGCGCCGCTGATGGCGTAGTGGCGGGGTGTGCGGTACAGAATGAAGCCCTGGGCTTTGACGAAGCCCTCCATGTCGAATTTCAGGGTGCCCATGAATTCGACGATGCCATAGCCCAGCGACCAGCCGATCAGCGTGCCCAGAATGCCCACCATCAGCCCTTCCATGACGAAGATGCGGCGGATGTCGGCGTCGCGGAAGCCCATGGATTTCAGGATGCCGATGTCGCGGGTCTTTTCGAACACCACCGTCGAGATGACGTTGAAGATGCCGAAACAGGCGACGATCAGGATGGCGCTGACGGTGGAATACATGATCACGTTCTGGATGACGAAAATGCCCAGCACGTTGCGCGACTGTTCCTGCCAGGGCTCGGCGCGATAGCCGAACTGGCGCTCGATGCGCGCCGCCAGCGGCGCCGCCTGTTCCACGTCGTCCAGGCGCACGTTGACGCGGTTGATGACGTTGGCGCGGTTCTGCAGGATCTGCGCCTTTTTCAGCAGCACGTAGGTTTCGAAATTGTCCACCAGGGTGACGCCGCTGCTGAAGATGCCCACCACCTTCATTTTCAGCACCACGCCCACCGGCGACACCACCGAGATCAGGTCGTCCATGCGGATGCCGCCGCGCTTGGCGACGCCGTCGCCGATGATGATGCCGTTGGCGGTGGTGTAAAGGGCGTCCAGGCTGGTGCCGGCGATCAGGTCCTTTTCCAGGTGGGTGACCTTGCGCTGTTGCTCGGGCACCAGGCCGGTGACGTTGGCCGACACGTCCTTGCCGCCGAAGCGCAACAGGATGTTGCCCGACAGCGTGGGCGCCACGTGGATGCCGGGTTCCTCGTCCAGCGCCGCCAGCATGTTGCGGGCGCCGCGGATGCCCCGGGTTTCCTCGCGCGGTTTCAGCCCGCGCAGATCGACGGCGCCGCCTTCATAGACCTGCTCGACCGGCTGGCGGGGCGGCTCGCGGAAATCATCCTTGACGATGACGTGGGGCTGGATGTCGATGATGCGGGCGATGAAATCGCGCTGAAAGCCCTGCATCATCGAGGCGATGGCGATGAAGAACGCCACCCCCAGCGACACCCCCAACAGCGACACCAGCGTCTGGCGGCGGCGGTGCAGCAGGTGCTGAAGCGCGATGTGCAGGCCCAGCGGCAGCGCCATCACCGCCCTCCGTCACGACTTGGCGCGGACGCGCTCGCCCGGCTTCAGGCCGGCGGGCGGGCTGGCGACCAGCCGGTCGTCCGGACCCAGGCCGTCCAGCACTTCCACGCGGGTGCGGCCACGGATGCCCACGGTGACCGGCCGCTGAACCAAACTGTCGTTTTCCACCACGAAAACCTTGCTCTCCACCACCGCCGAGGCGGGTATCAGCAGGGCATTGGCCTTTTCGACGGTGACGATGTTGACCTCGGCGGTCATGCCCACCAGCAGCGGGGTGTCGTCGGGCAGGGTGACGCGCACGCGAAAGGTTCTGTTGATGGGGTCGCCCTTGGGGGTGATACGGCCGACCCGGGCTTCCAGCACGCGGCCAGGGAACGAATCGGCCTTGATCAGCACCTTCTGGCCGGGGGTGACGCGGGGAATGTCCTCCTCGTCCACGTCCACGGTCAGGCGCAGCGGGCGCGGCGTGCCGATCCAGAACAGGGCGTCGTTGGCGCCGACCACTTCGCCCACCTCGAAATCGCGGCGCAGCACCACCCCGTCGATGGGGGCGCTGACCACCAGATCGGCGCGGCGCTGGCGGGCGGCGGCGATGGCCGAGGTGACCTGATTGAGTTCGCTCTTGTCCTTTTCGTAGGCGTCCTTGCTGCGCACGCCGCTTTGCACCAATGCCTGGCTGCGGGCCATCTGCTCGCGCCAATAGGCGGCCTTGGCTTCCAGTTCGGCGACGCGGGCGCGGGCCTCGCGGTCGTCAAGGCGGGCCAGCGGCTGGCCCTCGTGCACGGTCTCGCCCTCGCGCACCAGGATTTCCGCCAGCCGGCCGGCGGACAGGGCCGAAACGCGGGCCCAATTCTCGGGCTCGACCACGCCGGTGGCGTAAACCGCCTCGATCGCCGGGCCGCG
>DATGXU010000056.1:0-1946 GCA_035298685.1 Magnetospirillum sp.
CCGCTTCATAGGACGGCAGGCGCACCACCGCCCGCTCGCCCTTGGCGCGCGGCATCTCGGCGGGCTCGGGGTCGCTCCAGTCGGCCACCTGCCAGCCCTCGGGCACGGCATCGCGGATCAGCGCCACGCCCCGGATGTCGACCATGCCGCGCGGGCTTTCGCCCGCCGCCACCCGGTGCGCCAGTTCCACCAGCGCGCGCTCGGCATTGCCGTACAACAGGATGTCGGCCTTGGCGTCCACCAGCACCGAGCGCCGGACCTTGTCGGACCAGTAATCATAATGGGCGATGCGGCGCAGCGATGCCTCGATGCCGCCCAGCACGACGGGGACATCCTTGAACGCCTCGCGACAGCGTTGCGCATAGACCAGCAGGGCGCGGTCGGGCCGCTTGCCGCCCTCGCCCCCCGGCGTATAGGCGTCGTCCGAGCGGATGCGCCGGTCCGAGGTATAGCGGTTGACCATGGAATCCATGTTGCCGGCGGTAACGCCCCAGAACAGGTTGGGGCGGCCGAGGGCGCGGAACGGCTCGGGGCCGTGCCAGTCGGGCTGGGCGATGATGCCGACGCGGAAGCCCTGCGCCTCGAGCAGACGGCCGATGATCGCCATGCCGAAACTGGGATGGTCGACATAGGCGTCGCCGGTGACCAGCACCACGTCGCACGACTCCCAGCCCAGCGCATCCATCTCGGCGCGGCTGGTGGGCAGGAACGGCGCCGGGCGGTCGTCGCGATGGCGCGGATAGGAAAACAGGTTTTTCGGCTGGTCGGTCATGGCCGAAGCATATCGGCCTTCCGGTCATGCAAAGCAAGGAGCGCGTGGGCGAGCGCCGAACATTTTGCTAGTCTGCGCCCATGATTAACCTGATCAAGCTGGCCGTCGGCTGCGACGGCATCGACCAGATGAAGGCATTCCAGGCGGCCCGCCTGCGCGCCTCTGGCCAAGTCTTCCTGACCACCCGGATGACGCCCAAGCGCGTGGACGAGTTGCTGGACGGCGGTTCGCTCTATTGGGTGATCAAGGGTCAGGTGGCGGTGCGCCAGCGCATCGTCGCGGTGGACAGCGACCATGACGAGGAAGGCCGCCCCTGTTGCCGCCTGACGCTGGACCCCGAACTGATCGAGGTCGAGCCCCGGCCGTCGCGGCCGTTCCAGGGCTGGCGTTACCTTGAGCCCGACGCCGCCCCCCGCGACCGCCGCCCGGGTGAAACCGAGCCGCCGCCGGAAATGGCCGAGGAACTGCGCCGCCTGGGATTGATCTGAGCGGCGTTGACTCGGGCCGCCGGAACCGTCACTTTCTGCGCATGATGGTTAGGGGAATACGCCGAAAGGGATACGACACGGCCACCGGCCCGTCCAGCGGACGGAACCGGCGCATGGTGTCGGCCTGGATCGGCCTGTTCCTGCTGATGTTCAACGTGGTGGCCGGCGGCGCCTTGCCCGCCAGCGCCGCCCAACCCGTCACCCCCGATGACCACCTGATCGTCTGCACCGCGGGCGGCATGGCGGTCATCGATCGCAACGGCACTCCGGTCTCCCCCGACCATGCTGGCGAGAACGGATTTTGTGGCGCCTGCCTGCCGTTCCTCCACGGTGCCGTTATCACTCCGGCGGCGGCATTGCTGCCGACGCCGCTGGTCCAGCCCGTTCCCTGCGCCCCCCTTGCCGATGCCGAACCGGCGAACGTGGCGCGGCCGCTGCGGCTGGCCTATCCCCGCGCGCCCCCGCAGGCCTGATCAGCCGAACTCTGCAAACCGGCCGTCACCCACGGCCATGATCTATGGTACCGACCGGGCTTCAGCCCCGGGACGGGGGGATTTACACGCATGTCCACCACTATCCAACGCGGGCCCGGCGGCCTGCGCGCCACCTCTTGCGCGCTGGTCGCGCTTGCCCTTGCCCTGCCTGCCGCCGCGCGGGCGCAAACCGCCACCCAATTGCCGCCGGTC
>DATGXU010000057.1:0-9574 GCA_035298685.1 Magnetospirillum sp.
CAGGCCCGCCGCCTGCGCGACGACCCGCCCGACACCCCGGTGATCGCCCTTGCCCGAACCGGCGATGCCGGCGGTGTTCACACCCGCTTCCGAAGCCAGCTTGGCGGCCGACGGGAAGGCGGGAGCGGCGGCCGGAGCAGCCGGGGCGGCAACCGGAGCCGGAGCGGCGGCGACGGCCGGGGCGGCAGCCTTGGCCGGGGCGGCGGCGGCACCGCTGCCGGCACCGATCAGGCCCAGCTCGGCACCGATCTCGACGGTGGCACCGGCCTGAACCAGGATTTCGGTCAGCACGCCGGCGGCCGGGGACGGCACTTCGGCGGTGACCTTGTCGGTTTCCAGCTCGACGATCGGCTCGTCGGCCTTCACCACGTCGCCAACGTTCTTCAGCCACTTGGCGACAGTGGCTTCGGTGATCGATTCGCCCAGGGTGGGCACCGTGATCTTGGTCGTCATTTTATGGCGTTCCCTTATTTGAATCCTAGGCGGTCAGTCGGCTGAGCTTGGAAGCCCGGCGGAACGGCTGCGGCAGGTTGGCGACGTCGCCCGACAGGGCCATGTCGCAGATCCACGCCTGCTCGGCATTGTGAGTCTTGTAAAGACCCGTGGCCGGCGAGGCGGCGGCGCGGCGACCGCAGAAGACGGCGCGCTTGGCCTTGATATCCAGCTCCTCGCAGAGGAACTCGATACGACGGTCGACGAAGGTCCACGGACCCATGTTGGCGGGCTCTTCCTGGACCCACACCAGCTCGGCCTCGGGATAGCGGGCCAGCTGATGCTTGATGGCGTCCTTGGGCCAGGGATAAAGCTGCTCGATGCGGACGATGGCGACGTCGTCGATACCGCGCTTCTGGCGCTCCTCGAACAGGTCGTAATAGACCTTGCCCGAGCACAGCAGCACGCGGCGCACCTTGGCGTCGGCCACCAGACGCTCGCTTTCCGGCAGCACGCGGTAGAAGCGGGTGCCGGTGCTGAAGTCTTCCAGCTTGCTGACGCAGAGCTTGTGACGCAGCAGCGACTTCGGCTCCATCACGATCAGCGGCTTACGGAAGTTGCGATGGATCTGGCGACGCAGCGCATGGAAGAAATTCGCCGGGGTGGTGCAGTTGATCACCGACCAGTTGTCCTCGGCGGACAGCTGCAGGTAACGCTCCCAGCGGGCCGAGGAGTGCTCGGGGCCCTGGCCCTCGTAACCATGCGGCAGCAGCATCACCAGACCCGACATGCGCAGCCACTTGGACTCGCCCGAGTTGATGAACTGGTCGATGATCACCTGGGCGCCGTTGGCGAAGTCGCCGAACTGGGCTTCCCACAGGGTCAGGCCGTTGGGGGTGGTCAGCGAGTAGCCGTATTCGAAGCCCAGCACCGCCTCTTCCGACAGCGGCGAATCCAGCACCTCGAAATAGGCCTGGTTGCCTTCGCGGATGTGGTTGAGCGGCTCGAAGCGGCTCTCGTTCTCCTGGTCGGTCAGGCGGCAATGGCGCTGCGAGAAGGTACCGCGGCCGCAATCCTGACCGGACAGACGCACCGGATGGTTCTCGATCAGCAGGGTGCCGAAGGCCAGCGCCTCGGCGGTCGACCAATCGATACCGGCACCGGTGTCCATCATCTCCTTCTTGGCCTGGAGCTGACGGGCGATCTTGCGGTTCAGGTTGAAGTCGGCCGGCACCTCGGCCAGCTTGTTGCCGACCTCCTTGAGGATCTCGACGGCGACGCCGGTCTTTTCCTCGCGGAACTCTTCTTCCTCGGCCAGTTGGACGATGCCCTGCCACTTGCCCTCGAGCCAGTCGGCCTTGTTGGGCTTGAAGCTCTTGGCCGCCTCGAATTCCTGCTCCAGGTGTTCCTGGAACGCGGTGACGATGCCGTTGGCCTCGTCCTCGGTCAGGGTGCCTTCGGCCACCAGCTGACGGGCGTACAGCGTGCGGGTGGTCGGCAGGCTGGCGATCTTGCGATACATCAGCGGCTGGGTGAACGCCGGCTCGTCCGACTCGTTATGGCCGTGGCGGCGATAGCAGATCATGTCGATGACCAGGTCGGCGCCGAATTCCTGGCGGAACTCGGTGGCGATGCGAGCCACGTGCACCACCGATTCCGGATCGTCGGCGTTCACATGGAACACCGGCGCCTGCACGCCCTTGGCGATGTCCGACGAGTACGGACCCGAACGGGAGTACTGCGGGCTGGTGGTGAAGCCGATCTGGTTGTTGATGATGATGTGGATGGTGCCGCCGGTGCAGTAGCCCTGCAACTGCGACAACAGCATGGTTTCCGGAACCACGCCCTGGCCGGCGAAGGCGGCGTCGCCATGCAGCAGAATGCCCATGACCTGCTTGCGCTCGACGTCGTTCAGCTGGGTCTGCTTGGCGCGGACCTTGCCGACCACCACCGGGTCGGCCACTTCCAGGTGCGACGGGTTGGGCATCAGCGACAGATGCACGACGTTGCCGTCGAAATCGCGCTCGGCGGAAGTGCCCAGGTGGTACTTCACGTCACCCGAACCCTGCACGTCGGACGGGTTGGCCGGATTGCCCTGGAATTCCGAGAAGATGGCCCGATAGGGCTTCTTCATGAAATTGGCCAGCACGTTCAGACGGCCGCGGTGGGCCATGCCCAGCACCACGTCGGTGACGCCCAACTGGCCGCCGCGCTTGAGGATCTGCTCGAGCGCCGGGATCACCGACTCGCCGCCTTCAAGGCCGAAACGCTTGGTGCCGGTGTACTTGAGCTGCAGGAACCGCTCGAAGCCCTCGGCCTCGGTCAGGCGCTCGAGGATGGCGCGCTTGCCCTTGGGGGTGAAATCGGTGTGGTTGCGGACCGATTCGATGCGCTTCTGGATCCACGCCTTCTGGTCGGGGTCCTGGATGTGCATGAACTCGACGCCGATCTTGCCGCAATAGGTGGCGCGGACAAGGTTGACGATGTGGCGGAGCGTGGCGGTTTCCAGCCCCAGCACGTTGTCGATGAAGATCGGACGGTCGAGATCGGCCTCGGTGAAACCGTAGGTGCGGTAGTCCAGCTCGGGATGCGGCTCGCGCTTGGTCAGACCCAGCGGGTCCAGGTCGGCCTCGAGGTGGCCGCGGACGCGATAGGCGCGGATCATCATCAGCGCGCGGATGGAATCGATCACCGCCTGGCGCTGGGCCGCCGGATCAGCGGCGGGGGGGGCGGCAGCGGCAGCCTTGCCACCCTTGGCGGCGGCTTCCTTCGCCTTCTTGGCGGCGGCGGCGGCTTCTTCCGGATCGATGGCGCCGACGATCTTGACGTCGCGCTGGGCCCAGTCGGTGCCCTTGAAGTCGCGGGCGATGGCCGCGCCTTCATCTTTCAGGTCCTGGAAGAAACGAATCCAGGACGGATCGACCGAGTTGGGGTCTTCGACGTAGCGAGCATACAGCTCGGCGATGAACACGGCGTTTCCGCCGGTCAGGAAGGACGTTTCGTCGAATTGCTTCGTCATCGTCGGGGGCTGACACGGGGCTGTCCCCGCATCCCTTTCCTTCTTATGGGACGATGGCGGCGCCGCCGGGCGCCGCCATCAGCGGCGCAGAATTTTTAGAAAGAACGGCCCGATGCTCCGGCGGGTGCATCGGGCCGCGTATCGGGCTTAGCCCTTGAGCAGCTTCAACATGGTCGACCCCAGCGAAGCCGGCGAATCGGCCACGGCGATGCCGGCCATGCGCATGGCTTCGATCTTGAAGTCGGCGGTGTCGTTGCCACCCGAGATCACCGCGCCGGCATGGCCCATGCGGCGGCCGGGCGGAGCGGTACGGCCGGCGATGAAGCCGACGGTCGGCTTCTTCACCTTCGAGGACTTCAGCAGCTCGGCGCCCTGAACCTCGGCGTCGCCGCCGATTTCACCGATCATGATGATGGCTTCGGTCTCGGGATCGGCCAGGAACATTTCCAGGCTGTCCACGAAGTTGGTGCCATTGATCGGATCGCCACCGATGCCGATGCAGGTGGTCTGGCCCAGGCCGGCGGCGGTGGTCTGCGCCACCGCTTCGTAGGTCAGGGTGCCCGAACGGGACACGATGCCGACCTTGCCGCGCTGATGGATGTGACCGGGCATGATGCCGATCTTGCACTCGCCGGGGGTGATGACACCCGGGCAGTTCGGGCCGATCAGACGGGTCTTGGAGCCCTGGAGCGCGCGCTTGACGGCCAGCATGTCGGCCACCGGGATACCCTCGGTGATGCAGACGGCCAGCTCGATCTCGGCGTCGATGGCTTCCAGGATGGCGTCGGCGGCGAACGGCGGCGGCACGTAGATGACGGACGCGTTGCAGCCGGTCTTGGCCTTGGCTTCGGCGACGGTGTTGAACACCGGCAGATCCAGGTGCTTGGTGCCGCCCTTACCGGGGGTGACGCCGCCCACCATCTTGGTGCCGTAGGCAATGGCCTGTTCGGAGTGGAAGGTGCCCTGAGCGCCGGTGAAGCCCTGGCAGATCACCTTCGTATTGGAATTAACGAGAACGGCCATTTATGCAGCCTCCTTCACGGCCTTCACCACCTTCTCGGCGGCGTCCGCCAGATTGTCGGCGGCAATGATGGGCAGGCCCGACTGAGCCATGATCTTCTTGCCCAGCTCGACGTTGGTGCCTTCCAGGCGAACCACGAGCGGGACGTTCAGCGACACTTCGCGGGCAGCGGCGACAACGCCTTCGGCGATGACGTCGCAGCGCATGATGCCGCCGAAGATGTTGACCAGGATGCCTTCCACATTGGGGTCGGACAGGATCAGCTTGAACGCGGTGGTCACGCGCTCCTTGGTGGCGCCGCCGCCGACATCCAGGAAGTTGGCCGGCTCGCCGCCGTACAGCTTGATGATGTCCATGGTGGCCATGGCCAGACCGGCGCCGTTGACCATGCAGCCGATGGAGCCGTCGAGCTTGATGTAATTGAGCGAGTGGCGGGCAGCCTCGAGCTCGGCCGGATCTTCTTCCGACTCGTCACGCAGCTCTTCGATGTCCTTGTGACGGAACAGCGCGTTGTCGTCGAAGTTGACCTTGGCGTCCAGGGCGATCAACTGATCGTCGCCGGTCACCACCAGCGGGTTGATCTCGACCACCGAGCAGTCCAGATCCATGAACGCCTTGTACAGCGAGGCCATGAACTTGACGGCGGTGTTGACCTGCTTGCCTTCCAGGCCCAGGCCGAAGGCGACCTGACGGCCGTGGTACTGCTGGAAGCCCTCGACCGGGTCGATGGCGACCTTGATGATCTTTTCGGGGTGGCTGTGGGCAACCTCTTCGATCTCCATGCCGCCCTCGGTCGAGGCGACGATGGTGACCTTGGACGACGCACGGTCGATCAGCAGCGACAGATACAGTTCGCGACGGATGTCGCAGCCCTGCTCGATGTAGACGCGCTTCACTTCCTTGCCGGCCGGACCGGTCTGGACGGTGACCAGGACCTGACCCAGCATCTGGTCGGCGTTCTCGCCGACTTCTTCCACCGACTTGACGACGCGGACGCCGCCCTTGCCGTTGGGGTCGTTCTTGAACTTGCCCTTGCCGCGGCCGCCGGCGTGGATCTGCGACTTGACGACCCACACCGGACCACCGAGTTCCTTGGCCACCTGGGTGGCCTCGGACGGAGTGTAGGCCACGCCGCCCTTGAGCACGGCGACGCCGTACTTGGCCAAGAGCTGCTTGGCTTGATACTCGTGAATATTCATTCTTGGACTCCCCCTGGAGTTATTAGCCCATCAGGCCCTTGGCGACCTTGACCAGGCCGCGAACCGCGTCAGCGGACTTATTGAAGGCAGCCTGCTCTTCGGCAGTCAGCTCGATCTCAACCACACGCTCCACACCATTTTCGCCAATCACCACCGGCACGCCGACGAACACGTCGTCCGGCTGACCGAAGGTGCCGCCCTTGACCAGGGTGGCGACGGGCATGACGCGCTTCTGATCCTTCAGATAGGCCTCGGCCATGGCGACGCCCGAGGCGGCCGGGGCGTAATAGGCGGAACCGGTCTTCAGCAGGTTCACGATCTCGGCGCCACCGTCACGGGTGCGCTGCACGATCTGGTCCAGCTTCTCCTGGGTGGTCCAGCCCAGCTTCACCAGGTCCGGCAGCGGAATGCCGGCGACGGTGGAGTAGCGCACCAGCGGCACCATGGTGTCGCCGTGGCCGCCCAGCACGAAGGCGGTGACGTCTTCGACCGAAACGTTGAACTCTTCCGACAGGAAGTAGCGGAAGCGGGCCGAGTCCAGCACGCCGGCCATGCCGACGATCTTGTTGGCGGGCAGGCCCGAGTAGTGCTGCAGCGCCCACACCATCACGTCCAGCGGATTGGTGATGCAGATCACGAAGGCGTTCGGGCAGTTGTTCTTGATGCCTTCGCCGACGGCCGCCATGACCTTCAGGTTGATGGCAACCAGGTCGTCACGGGACATGCCGGGCTTGCGCGGCACGCCGGCGGTGACGATGACCACGTCGGCATCCTTGATGGCCGAGTAGTCGTTGGCGCCGGAATAGCGGGCATTCACACCCTCGACCGGAGTCGATTCAGCGATGTCGAGACCCTTGCCCTGCGGGATGCCTTCGGCGATGTCGAACAGCACCACATCGCCCAGCTCCTTCAGGCCGATGAGATGCGCGAGCGTGCCGCCGATGTTGCCCGAGCCAACGAGAGCGATCTTCTTGCGTGCCATTGAAATTCCCTCAGGTGGTGTTCGTTGTTCTGGTCGAACGGGTGGGCTGCGACTGGTCGCAGCTTAGGCCATGGGGGGCTTTGGTAACGCGATTCGCGGTTCAGAGCAAGGGGATTGGCGTATGCCAAAAGAACATTAGCACCGCCTGATATAAACGATTTTCCCTTGGCTTGCGGCCCCGCAACCCTGCCAAAAATGCTAAGCCCTTGGAGTCGTTTGAAAAGTCCCTACCCGGGAGGGGATTTGCCCCACCCCTGTGGGTGGTTTGGCCTGGGTGGGAGCTTGGCCGCGCCTATATCGAAGGCCCCCGGTCAACCGGCCGGCGAGGCCTTGGGCAGGGCCACCAGGAAGGTGGCGCCCCGCCCTTCCTCGGACTCGACCCAGATGCGCCCGTTATGACGTTCGGCGATCTTACGACAGCTGGCCAGACCGATGCCGGCGCCCTCGTAATCCTGGCTGGAGACCAGCCGCCGGAACACGGTGAACAGGCTTGCCTGTTGCGCGGCGGCAATGCCGATGCCGTTGTCGGACACGCCGATCACCCACTCGCGCGGCGTCTCGCGCCATTCGACCACCACCCGCGGCGGCCGCCCCGGCACGCGGAATTTTACCGCGTTGGCGATCAGGTTCTGCAACAGCCGCTCGAGTTCGCTGGCGAACCCGGGGACGGTGGGCAGCGGGTGGGGAACCACGATTTCCGCCCCGGCCTCGACAACGGCCGGCCGCAGGAAGTCCAAGGTGCGCGCCAGCGCCGCCGACAAATCCACCGGCTGGGCCTGATGGCCGTCGCTGCCGATGCGCGAATAGTCCAGCAGGCCGACGATCATGCGGTCCAGGCACTTGGCGCCATCCTTGGCGAAGTCAAGGAACGACGCCGATTCCGCATCCAGGCCCTGGCGGATCTCGCGGTCCAGCAGCCCCAGGAAACTGGCGATCATGCGCAACGGCTGGCGTAGGTCGTGCGACACCGCATAGGCGAAGCTTTCCAACTCGGCGTTGGAGCGGCGCAGGTCCGCCTCCATGGCCTTGGCGGCGGAAACGTCGCGCAGCACCACATGCAGCACCCGCCGGTCGGTCTGGATGGCGGTCAGCAGGATTTCGGCGGCGAACAGGCTGCCGTCGGCGCGCCGGCACTCCCATTCGAACAGGCTGTTGCCGTTCTGCCAGGCGGCGGCGACCCTTTCCGCCATCAGCTTGGCCGAATCCGAACCGTCCGGCTGGGTTGGCGGCGACAGGGCATCGAACGACAACCCCAGAATGGCGTCGCGGGTGGGCATGCGCAGCAGCGAGGCGGCGGCGGCGTTGCAATCGGTGAAGGCGGCCCCGGTCCACAGCAACAGGGCCTCGGCGGAATCGTGGAACAGCCGGCGGAAGCGCGCCTCGCTGTCGCGCAACGCCATCTCGGTTTCCTTCAGCCGGGTGACGTCGGACACCAGCACGTAGAAACCCTGCACCTCGCCATCGCGAACGTCGGGAATGTATTCCGCCAGCGAATACCGCACCAGTTGGCCGTCCGGCGACGGGATGGTGCGCTCGAACTGCTGCCGCTCGCCGCGCAGCGCCGCCTGGATGTAGGGCAAATTCAGGCGATAACGTTCCTCGCCGATGACCTCGCGGATGTGCATGCCGCGCATGGTCCGGGGGTCGATGCCGAACCAGTCGTGATAGGCATAATTTCCGAAGCGGTTGCGGAGATCGCGACCCCAATAGCCGATCATCGCCGGCATGTTGTCGAGGACTGCCGCCAGGTCGCTTTCGTGCTGGCGCAGCCGCTCACTCTGCTCGGCAACAAGTCTCCGGATGTCCGCGTGCTGATCGGTCATTCCACCCCCAGGCTGCGCACGGCACGGGCATGCCCCCATACCTTCAGGCTAACACCCAACCATTGGGACATCCAGAGCTTACGGAACTATCGGCCACGGTTAGGCGCGCCCCTGGGGCGAACGGCCTCAGTCCAGCCCGACCAGCGAGCGGGCGAACGCCTCGGCGGCGAACGGCCGCAGGTCGGTGGCCTTTTCGCCCACGCCGATGGCGTGCACCGGCAGCTTGAACTTTTCCGCCAGCGCCACCAGCACGCCGCCGCGCGCGGTGCCGTCCAGCTTGGTCAGCACCAAGCCGGTGACCCCCACCATTTCGCGGAAGATTTCCACCTGCGAATGGGCATTCTGGCCCACGGTGGCATCCAGCACCAGCAGCACGTCGTGAGGGGCGGTGTCGTCCTGCTTCTTGATGACGCGGACGATCTTTTCCAGTTCGGCCATCAGGTCCGACTTGTTCTGCAGCCGGCCGGCGGTGTCGATGAACAGCAGGTCGTCGCCCCGCTTGCGAGCGTCGGCCAGGGCGTCGAACGCCAGTCCGGCGGCATCGGCACCGGTGTCGCGGGAAACCACCGGACAGCCGGTGCGTTCGCCCCACACCTTGAGCTGTTCCACCGCCGCCGCGCGGAAGGTGTCGCCGGCGGCCAGCGACACCGATTTACCCTGGTCACGGTAATGCTTGGCCATCTTGCCGATGGTGGTGGTCTTGCCGGCGCCGTTGACGCCCACCACCAGCACCACATGGGGCTTGCGGCTGAAATCGGGGGCCAGCGGAACCGCCACCGGCGCCAGGATGTCGGTGATCTCCTCGGCCAGGGTGGCCTTGATTTCCGCCGAATCCACGTCCTGGCCGAAGCGGCTTTTGGCCAGCCGCTTGGTGACGCGGGCGGCGGTGGCCACGCCCAGATCGGCGGTGATCAGCAGTTCTTCCAGTTCCTCCAGCGCCTCGTCGTCCAGCTTGCGCTTGGTGAACAGGTCGCCGAGGCCCTGGGTCAGCTTGGACGACGACTTGGCGAGGCCGGATTTCAGGCGGGCGAACCACCCCTGCTTGACCTCGACCTCGGATTCGGCGGCGGCCTGCGGCTCGGACTCGACGGCGATTTC
>DATGXU010000058.1:0-4773 GCA_035298685.1 Magnetospirillum sp.
GCTATGCCGACAATCCGCCCAAGGGCGAGGTGGTGGTGGTGATCGGCCCGCCCGAGGCCGAGCAGCCGGTTTCCGAGGACGATCTGGACGCCCGCCTGCGGCGCGAGGTTGACGGCGGCGCCAGCGTCAAGGATGCCGCCGCCCTGGTCGCCGCCGAAACCGGCTTTCCCCTCCGCGACGTCTATGCCCGCGCGCTGAAGCTGTTCCGCGCCGGCGGCGGCGAATGAGCGCCGCCGGCCGGCGCGGACGCCGCGCCGAAACCCTGGCGGCATGGTGGCTGCGGCTTAAGGGCTATCGCGTGCTGGCATGCGACTTTTCCATCGGGCGCGGGCGCGGCGCCGGCCAGGTGGACCTGATCGTGCGGCGCGGCCAAGTGCTGGCCTTCGTCGAGGTCAAGGCGCGCGACCGGCTGGAAACCGCCCTGGCCGCCATCACCCCGACCCAGCAAAGCCGCATCGCGCGGGCCGCCCAGGCCTTCCTGTCCGGCCGCGCCGACCTTGCCCAATGTACTGTGCGCTTCGACGCGGTGCTGGTGACGCCGCGATCGCTGCCCCGCCACATTTCCGACGCCTGGCGGATGGATACTTGAGGGCGGGGCCGCCGGCCCGCTACAGTCCATCGCGTTTCCGCCAACCCCGTTATCGTCGAGGATGCCCGCCGTGATCACGCTTCGCCCCGTCGCCATCGCCGTTGCCCTGGTTTCCGCCGGCCTGCTGTCGGGCTGCACCGGAGCGGTCATCGGGGCGGGCGCCGCCACTGCCGGCGCCGCCGCCGAGGAACGCGGCCTGGAAGGGGCCATCGACGACGTCAAGATCCGCACCGAGATCAACCACCTGTGGTTCCAGCGCGACGTCGAGATGTACCGCCAGGTCACCCTGACCATCAAGGAAGGCCGCGTGCTGCTGACCGGCACCGTTCCCAACCCCGACACCCGGGTCGAGGCGGTGCGGCTGGCCTGGCAGGCGGCGGGCGTGCGCGAGGTGCTGAACGAGATCCAGGTCCACGGCGACACCGGCTTCACCGATTACACCCGCGACGTCGCCATCTCGCAGAAGATGAAGACCCGCCTGCTGTTCGACAAGGAAATCCGCAACATCAACTACACCGTCGACGTCAACGACGGCGTCATCTATCTGATGGGCATCGCCCAGAGTGACGCCGAACTGGAACGGGTGATCGCCTATGCCCGCGACATCTCGGGCGTGCGCGGCGTGGTCAACCACGTGCGGCTGAAGAACGACCCCCGCCGGGTCGGCAATTAAGGCGGCGGCTCGCCGCAGGGGGAATGCGCGGCGAATTGCAACCGCGCCGCTTTTCCCCCATCTCCAATCGTGACATCCTTTTTCCGGCGTGAAACATTCGCCGCTTGCGCGCCCGCCTGCCCTGAGGAGAACCGAGTTGAGCCTGGCCGTCGCCATCCAGATGGACCCCATCGAGACCATCAACATCAACGCCGATTCCACCTTCGCCCTGGCGCTGGAGGGACAACGGCGGGGTCATGCCCTGTTCCACTACCTGCCCAGCGCGCTGGCGTTGAAGAACGGCCGGGTGATGGCGCGGGTGCGGCCGCTGCAGGTGCGGCGCGAGCTGGGCAACCATTACACCCTGGGCGACGAGGTGCTGGTGGACCTGGCGACCATGGACGTGGTGCTGATGCGCCAAGATCCGCCCTTCGACATGGCCTACATCACCGCCACCCATCTGCTGGAGCACATTCACCCCAAGACCTTGGTGGTCAACGATCCGGTGCATGTGCGCAACGCGCCGGAAAAGCTGCTGGTGACCCATTTCGAAGGGCTGCTGCCGCCGACCCTGATCACCGCCGACCGCCAGCAGATCCTGGAATTCCGCGCCGAATACAAGGACATCGTGCTGAAGCCGCTGTTCGGCAACGGCGGCGCCGGGGTGTTTCACATCACCCCCGGCGACGAGAACCTGAATTCCCTGCTGGAACTGTTCACCCAACTCTACCGCGAGCCGGTGATCGTGCAGCAATACCTGCCCGAGGTTCGCCAGGGCGACAAGCGCATCATCCTGGTGGACGGCAAGGCCGCCGGCGCGGTCAACCGCGTGCCGGCCAGCGGCGAGGCGCGGTCCAACCTGCATGTGGGCGGTAAGGCGGTGAAGGCCGAGCTGACCTCGCGCGACCGCGAGATCTGCGACGCCATCGGCCCGACCTTGCGTGAGCGCGGCCTGATTTTCGTGGGCATCGACGTCATCGGCAACTACCTGACCGAGATCAACGTCACCTCGCCCACCGGCATCCAGGAAATCGACCGCTTCGACGATGTCTGCGTCGAGGCCCAGATCTGGGAC
The DNA here is from genome assembly GCA_035298685.1 of Magnetospirillum sp. Lineage (GTDB taxonomy): Bacteria > Pseudomonadota > Alphaproteobacteria > Rhodospirillales > Magnetospirillaceae > Magnetospirillum. Next base: position 2,317 of record DATGXU010000058.1, read on the forward strand.
GCCATCGAGTTGCGCCGCGCCTCGACCAGCAGCGTGCCCACCGCCTGAACATCGCTGATACCAAGCTAAATCAATAAGGTAACACGCCTTTTTCCCAAGCCCGCGCGGCGGCATGACTGCCGTCGGGCGGGCACGGGGAGAGGTGATATGGCTGCATGCCTGCAAGTGAAGTTGCGCCCGCCTGCACACGCAGTTGGTCGTCAACTGCGCGTGCAGATTTCCCGCTTCCCCTGTTGCGGTGCTGGAACATCATTGCAGGGGGATCGACACCGTCGCCCCCGCCGCCGGCACTTGCACCGCCGCTTCGCGGAAATCCGGCGACGACGCGGTGGACCCGTTGGCCCGCGAAAAGCCGGTGGGCTCGGTGGGAATGCCCAGCCAGTTGGTGTCCAGCTGCTGGTTGCCGTTCACATCCTGAAACGCCGCCACCGCATAGGCGCCGGGCGGCAGCTCGCCCAACGTCACCCGGGCGCGCCCATCCTGGGGTGTCAGCACCATTGCGGCGACGGGACGCGCGCGGCTGGAAAACGCCTCGGCATCGTTGAAGACCATCGCCCGAACCGGGGCAGTCGCCGTGGCGCCGGTCAGCACCACCGTCAGCTCGGCCGCACTCGCCGGGGCGGCCATCACCATCAGCGCCATTGCGCAACGAATTGTCAGAGCAGTCATTCTACACCGCCTTGAAGACCATGAAGGGGATTGCCGCCAGCGGCAACAGGGTGGCAATGGTGCCGAAGATGATCCACAGCTTCTCCAGCCGCCAATAGGCGACGGGGATCTCGCTGTCGGCCGTGAAGGTCCGGGTGATGGCGGTCAGCTTGCTTTGAACCGGGATCAGAACGGCCACCCACACCACACCCGAGGCGATGAACAGCACCAGCCCCCACAGCACCCACGGCGTGGTGAAGGCGATGTCGTGGATCAGCGCGTTGCCGGCGCCCGCCACGCTGACGATGGTCACGCCGCCCAGGGTGAACACCCAGTCGGTGATGGTCACCTGGCGCTGGGCGAAGGCGATGACCACCGGGTTGCGGCTGAGGTCGGCCGCCATTTTCCACCACCCGGTGACGATGATGTTGCCGATGAACAGCACCACCCCGACCACGTGCAAGGTTTTCAGCGTCATGTATATGTCCATGATGCTCGCCTTTGAATGTTTATGCTGTTAACATTATGAGCGGCGAATGTGAACAGTGTCAACATTGGAATGCGAGCGTATGGATCAGGCCCGGAACAAGCCTTATCACCACGGCAATCTGGCCGCCGCCCTGGTGGTGGCCGCCGCCCGCTTGATCGAGGAAAGCGGCGCGGCGACGCTGAGCCTGCGGGAAGTGGCGCGCCTTGCCGGCGTTTCAGCCACGGCGGTCTATCGTCATTTCACCGACAAGGAAGCCCTGTTGGCGGCGGTGGCGGCGCGGGGTTTCGCCACCCTGGTCGAGCGTTTCGAACAGGCGACGAGCGGCAAGCCCCCCCGTGACGCGCTGACCGCCCAGGGGCTGGCCTATATCGCCTTCGCCCAGGACCACCCCCATTTGCACAGCCTGATGTTCGGCCCGCGCGTGCCCGGCAGCGAGGCCGACGCCGAACTGAGCCACTGGGCCGAGCGATCGTTCCGCCTGCTGGCCGATGTCACCGGGGCCTGTCTGGGACCGGCGACGCCGCCCGAGAAGGTGATGTCGACCGCCGTCGCGCTGTGGTCGCTGGTGCACGGATATGCCGTGCTGCGGCGCGACGGACAGCTTGCCGACATCCCGGCCGAGCTGCTGCCCGATCCGGCGCAGGTGATGGCCTCGCTGGTGCCGCCGCTGTGACGGTGGCGGCCCCGAGAATCGTTTCGCTTGCCGATGGAATATCGCACTCCGCGGTCTGACGGAAAAGCGGCCTTCCACCTCAGCGTGCCATGATCGTTGACGACGCAGCCCGTGGTATCCTGGCGGCCCGACCACCATTTCGCCACCGTGGACGCCCTGCGCAGCCATCTGTTGGAACACGAAAAGGAATGACCATGACCGCCGAACTGGCCGCCCCATTGCTGGCATTGCGCGACCACGACCGCCAAACGCGCGAGCGTTTGCGCGCCGCCGGCCGGCTGTTCGGCACCTATGACGATGAAATGCAGGCGGTGCATCGCGACAACGCCCACGCCCTGGATGCCCTGGTGGAACACCATGGCTGGCCGGGACTGTCGCTGGTGGGTCTCGAGGCCTGCCGGGCGGCATGGCTGGTCGCCCAGCACGCCAATTGCACGCCCGCCCTGCAACGCAAGTTCCTGGCGCTGATGATTGCGGCGGCCGAAATCGGCGAAGTCCCCGCCCGCCAGGTCGCCATGCTGACCGACCGCGTGCGCTTCAACGAAGGCCGGCCGCAGGTCTACGGCACCGTGCTGGACTGGGACGCCGGCGGCCAATTGTCGTGCACACTGGAGGACCCGGCGGCGGTGGACGACCGGCGCCGCCA
>DATGXU010000059.1:0-4836 GCA_035298685.1 Magnetospirillum sp.
GGCACGGCGTTACCGCCAAGGCCCAAGTGGTCCATGCCGGATCGCACGCCGGAGTGGTTCTGCTGGAACAATGCGCGGACCTCGACGCCGATCTGCTGGTGATGGGCGCCTATACCCACTCGCGTCTGCGCCAGTTGATCCTGGGCGGCGTCACCCGCCATGTCCTCAGCCACGCCCAGGTGCCCTGCCTGCTGTGTCACTGAGTTGGCGTTCTTCCGGAAAGGCCGCATGCCAGCCATGCGGCCTTTCGCCGTATCCGGGCGCGCTTTATGCAGAAAATCGGTCAACCCAAGGCAGCGCCCACCTTCGCTGCGCCGCAGTAACGCTATGGTGCAATGCATATACTAAGACAAAAGTGACGCGACCTAGCACAATGAGCGATATGTAAAGACACCTTGGCCGTGCTAGTATCCATTCCACGACGACGAGTTCGAGACTTTCCGATGAACGGAAAGCTGTCCCGCCGATAATCCCGTCCAAGGGAGGGTGGCCATGTTGTCCCTGGTTGACTGCATCGCGTTCAGTGGGTTGACCCCCGACCAGTTGGAAGCCGTCGCCTGCCACAAGCATGTTCCGGTCATCGTTGCCGCCGAATGGGCGGAAACGGCGCTGGACAGCTTTGAAGGCACCCACGAGGTGGAAGTGGCCTTGGCCGAGGAAGCTCGACTGGCCGCCGCGCATCACCTGGACTGTGCCGCCTGCCGGGACAAGGCGCTGGGCGAATTCCGCCGCCAGCATCCCGAACTGTAGATCAGCCGAACAGGTCCCCCTGTGCCGGCCCGGGCGGGCGCGGCACAGGGCGCTTGGGCGTCGGACGCCTATTGCCCTTCAGCCCGAGAAACGCCCGACGATCAGGAACTCCTTGTTGCCCTCGGGGCCGGTGATCGGGCTTTCGCACAGGCCCACCACCGACCAGCCCGGCAACGCCGCCAGCCACGATTGGATGCGCTCGCACACCTCGGCGTGCAGTTCGGGCTCGCGCACCACGCCGCCCTTGCCGACGCGGCCCTTGCCCACCTCGAACTGCGGCTTGATCAGCGCCGCCAGCCAGCCGCCGGGACGGACGAAGGACATGGCCGCCGGCAGCACCGTTTCCAGGCCGATGAAACTGGCGTCGCACACCACCATGTCCGCCGGTTCGGGGATCTGTTCGGCACTGAGATAGCGGGCGTTGGTGCGTTCCAGCACCACCACGCGGGAATCGCTGCGCAGCTTCCACGCCAATTGCCCGTGGCCCACGTCCACCGCATAGACCCGCGCGGCACCGCGCGTCAGCAGCACGTCGGTGAAGCCGCCGGTGCTGGCGCCCACGTCGATGGCGACGAAATTGGTGGGGTCGATGGCGAAGCGGTCCAGCGCCTCGACCAGCTTCAGCCCGCCGCGCGAAACCCAGGGGTGATCCTGGCCCTTCAGCTCCAGCGGCGCGTCCTCGGCCATCTGCTGGCCCGGCTTGTCGACCCGCTTGCCACCCGACAGCACCAGCCCCGCCATCACCAGCGCCTGGGCGCGCGACCGGCTTTCCACCAGTCCGCGATCCACCAAAAGCTGATCGACTCGTTTACGTTCACCCATCCGACATGGCCCCATGCGAAAAACGGCTATGGAAATTGCCTTTCCGATACGTCAGCATAAATGAAACTAACCCTTCAAGGGACGTCCGAAGAAAGAAAATGGCCACACTCCTTTACACGCACCCCGTCTGCCTGGAGCACGACACCGGCGACTATCATCCCGAATGCGCCGACCGCCTGAAGGCTGTGCTGAACGCGCTGGAGTCCGAAGAGTTCATGAATCTGCTGCGCGAGGAAGCGCCGCGGGCAACCCATGAGCAGATTCTGCGTGCCCACTGCCCCCACCATATCGAGCAGTTCCTGGCAACGGAAGTGGCACCGGGCGAACACCATTACGTCGATCCCGACACGGTGATGTCGGCCCAGACCGTCGAGGCGGCATTGCGTTCCGCCGGCGCGGTGGTCGCCGCCGTGGACGCGGTGGCCGCCAAACAGGCCCGCAACGCCTTTTGCGCCGTGCGCCCGCCGGGGCACCATGCCGAACGCGACGCCTCGATGGGCTTCTGCTTCATCAACAACGCCGCCGTCGGCGCCCTGCACGCCCGCGACGCCCATGGCTTCAAGCGGGTGGCGGTGATCGATTTCGACGTCCATCACGGCAACGGCACCCAGCACATCCTGTGGGACGAGCCCGGCATTTTCTATGGCTCGACCCATCAGGAGCACGCCTATCCCAATACCGGCCTGGCCAACGAAACCGGCGGCCAGGGCCGCATGTGCAACGTGCCGCTGCCGGCCGGCACCGGTTCCGACGATTTCCGCCAGGCCTTCGACGATCTGCTGATCTACAAGCTGCGGGAATTCGCCCCCGACTTCATCATCATCTCGGCCGGCTTCGACGCCCATGCCCAGGACCCCCTGGCCCATCTGCGCCTGAAGACCAGCGATTTCCGCTGGGCCACCGAGAAGCTGCTGGACGTCGCCGCCGAGACTGCCGACAACCGCGTGGTGTCGGTGCTGGAAGGGGGTTACGAACCCGCCGCCCTGGCCGCCTCGGTCAAGGAACACGTTCGCGCGCTGATGGGGCTGTAACCGGCCCCTATTGCCACAGCCACGCCGCCCCGCGCACGCCCGAGGAATCGCCGTGCACGGGCGGCTTGAGCTGGGTGGCGACGCTGTCCGAGAACACATATTCGCCCCACAGCTTGGGCACTTCGCGATACAGCCGGGCCATGTTGCCCAGGCCGCCGCCCAGCACGATCACATGGGGATCAAGCACGTTGATGACGGTGGCAAGCGCGCGGGCCAGCCGGTCCTCATAGCGCGACAGCACCCCTTCGGCCTTGTCGTCGCCGTCCTCGGCCAGACGCGCCACCTCTTCCGCCGGAACCTTGCCGCCGAAATCCCGTTGCAGCGCCGGACCCGACAGGAAGGTTTCGATGCAGCCGGCCTTGCCGCAATAGCAATAATGCCCCGGCAATTCGTCGCGCCCCGGCCACGGCAGCGGATTGTGGCCCCACTCGCCGACGATGGCATTGGGGCCGGACACCAGCCGGCCATGCACCACAAACCCGCCGCCGACGCCGGTCCCCAGGATGACGCCGAACACGCTGGCGGCACCGGCGCCGGCGCCGTCGGTGGCTTCGGACAGGGTGAAGCAATCGGCGTCGTTGGCCAGCCGAACCGGACGGCCCAGCGCCTGGGCGAGGTCGCGGTCGAACGGCTTGCCGATCAGCCAGGTGGAATTGGCGTTCTTGACCAGCCCGGTCTGCGGGCTGATGGCGCCGGGAATGCCGATTCCCACGCTGCCCTGGGCGTTCAGCTCGGCCTCGGCGGCCTCGACCAACTGGCGAATGGTGCGGACGGTGCCGTCGTAATCGCCGCGCTCGGTGGGAACGCGCCGGCGCGCAAGTTCGGCGCCGCTGTCGCGATCCAGCGCGATCAATTCGGTCTTGGTGCCGCCAAGATCGATGCCGATGCGCAGCTTGCGGTTTTCCGACATAGGTTCTACCCCCACGTGCAAGCCGAGTATTTCGAAGTACTAATAACCCCGAGCCGTTTCCGTGTCTCCGGCTCTGTGTGGTTAACTGGCATGCCATAACAACAGGACCAAGCCCCGTGCCCCGTACCCCGCTTGACCATCCGTTCGCCACCCCGCCCGGCCCCGACGCCGCCATCGAGGTGGCCCCGGGCATCCACTGGCTGCGCCTGCCGCTGCCGTTCGCGCTGGATCACGTCAATGTCTGGCTGCTGAAGGATGGCGACGGCTGGGTGGTGGTGGACACCGGGGTGGACGACCCCGCCACCCGCGCCGCCTGGGAAAACGCGCTGGCCGGCAAGCGGGTGACGCGGCTGATCTGCACCCATTTCCACCCCGACCACATGGGGCTGGCCGGCTGGCTGGGCGAACGCCACGGCGTGGCGCTGACGGCCACCTTGGGCGAATGGAGCTTCGGCCGCATGCTGACGCTGGAGGTCGGCCCCGATTACGCCGACAACCAGATCGAACACTACCGCCGCGCCGGCTTCGGCCCCGATTTGCTGGAGGGGGTGCGCGGGCGCGTGGGCTCCTATCGCGGCCGGGTCTCGCCGCTGCCGCCCTTCATCAACACCATCAAGGACGGCAGCCGGCTGAGCATCGACGGCCGGGACTGGCGGGTGGTGGTGGGCCAGGGTCACGCCCCCGAACATGCCTGCCTGTGGTGCCCGGATGCCGGCGTGCTGATCTCGGGCGACCAGATCCTGCCGCGCATCAGCCCCATCGTCGGCGTGTGGCCGCAACAGCCTGACGACGACCCGCTGGGGGATTTCCTGGCCTCGCTGGACATGCTGAAGACCCTGCCCGCCGACACCCTGGTGCTGCCCTCGCACGGGCTGCCGTTCCGTGGCCTGCACCTGCGCGCCGACGAGCTGCTGCACCATCATGCCCAACGTCTGGACCGGCTGCGCGCCGCCGCCACCCCGGCGACCGCGCTGGAGCTCAGCCGCGCGCTGTTCCGCCGCGAGCTGGACGCGCAGCAGATGGGCTTCGCGGCGGGTGAAACCCTGTCCCACGCCAATCATCTGGTGGAATTGCGGGAATGGCGCCGCGACTGCCGCGACGACGGAGTGTGGCTGTTCGGCCCGGCGTGAGTCAGCCGCAGCGATCGGCGGGGGCGCAGTACAGGCCGTACAGGGTGTCGATGACGGCGGCGGCTTCGGTGCCGGCCAGGGAATAGAAGATGGTCTGGGCCTGACGGCGGGTCTGCACCAGCCCGTCGCGGCGTAGGCGGGCAAGATGCTGGCTCAGCGCCGATTGGGACAGGCCGATGATCCGCTCCAGCTC
>DATGXU010000060.1:0-2096 GCA_035298685.1 Magnetospirillum sp.
GGAATGGCGGCGCGTTCGCGCGCCTGCCGCAGCCTTCCGTTTCAATCGCGACATCCGCTGAAGCGGGTTCATCCCGCCAGTGCCTGTTGCCAGGCCGGCCAGGTGGCGACCAATTGGGCCAGCACCGCGTATCCGGCGGCGCCGGGGTGGGCGCCGTCGCCCTGGGCGACCTCGCGCCGCCATAGCGGGTGCCGTTCCAGTGGTCCGAAGACGTCCAGATAGGGGATGCCCTGCGCACCGCAAACATCCGCCAATGCGGCCGAAAGCTGGCGGATGCGGCTGTTGACGGCGTCGTCGTCGATGGGCGGCGGCCCCACCATCAACGTCGGGCGCAGGCCGGCGGCCTCGCCCAAGATGGCGCGCGCGTTGGCGACGCTGTCGGCAAGCTCGACCCGCAGCCGCCCCGGCGCGTCCTCGGTGCAGTCGTTGACGCCGAACGAAAACACCAGCAGGCCCGGAAACTCGATCGGCTGCCGCGCCCGCGCCTCGTCTCGCCAGCGCGCGGCGATATCCGTGCTGGTGTCGCGGCGGATGCCCAGATTGTAGACGGTCAGATCGACGCCCTGGTGGCGCGCCTGTGCCGACACCCGGCCGACCCAGCCCAGGCAATCGGGGTCGCCGGTTCCGTTGATGAAGCTGTCGCCGATGAAGCAGATGCGCATGGCCGGAAGGCTATGGGACGAGGGGTGGTGGGGCAATAAATTTCCGCGCCTCGCGCCAGAGCGGCGGCGGCCCCACATGACCCTTGGGCAAGCGCGACAAGAGGCAAGGGGCGATGGCGACACTCAAGGACATCCTGGTGCGGCGCTATGGGTATGGTCGCGACGATTTCGGCTCGGCCGGGCTGGTGCGGCTGGACTGCGCCGAAGGCACGCTCAGCCCCGTGCCCATGCACGACATCTTCACCCCCCATCGCGGCAACCCGGCCAAGGTGGTGCGCCTGGCCGCCCTGTTCCAAGCCGGGCAGGTGCTGACGCTCACCGGCGTCGGCCGCGCGCCCACCCGCCAACTGACGATTTTGATGGTCAGCGGCGACGGCTTGATGGCGCAAACGCCCGAATGCACCCGCGAGTTTTTGCCGTGGGAACGCCTGCGGCACGCGCTGATGCGGCCCGAGCTGTTGATTTTCCACGATAATTCACCGCAGACCCCGGCGTTGAGCGACGAAACGAAAAAGAACGCAAATTCCCTTTGCACCAGCCCAAGGTTGGCGCTATAAGAAGCGCCTCGCAGGCGACCGGAGTGTAGCTCAGCCTGGTAGAGCACTGTCTTCGGGAGGCAGGGGCCGGAGGTTCGAATCCTCTCACTCCGACCAATAAAGGCCCGCCAAGTCTTGGACTTGGCGGGCCTTTGACTTTCCGGGACGATGTCCGGCGCAGGCCGCCGGGGTGCCGAGGGCGGGGGCACGACCTTCGGCCTGGACTCTCCTTGTTTCGCGCGGCGCACCCACCTAATATCCGCTCGCTTTATTCCCGCTGGGAGGTTCATGGTGAAAAGCGTCGTCCGTTTGATCGCCGTGGCGGTGGCCCTGTGCGCCGCCGCCGCCGCGCATGCCGCCGGCACCACTGATTCGTTTCCCATCGATCAGGTGATGGGCAAGCCCGACGCCCCCATCACCATCATCGAATACGCGTCGACCACCTGCGGTCATTGCGCCGACCTGCACTCCAAGTTCATGCCCAAGCTGAAAGCGGAATGGATCGACACCGGCAAGGCGCGGCTGATCTATCGCGATTTCCCCACCAGCCCGGCCGGGCTGTCGGTGGGCGCGTCGATGATCGCCCATTGCTCGGGGCCGCAGCGTTATTTCGGCGTGTTGGGCATGCTGATGGAGCAGCAGGAAAAGTGGATCACCTCCGCCAATCCGCTGGAGGCGGTGAAGAAGATGGTGCGCCTGGCCGGCATGACCTCGGACGACGTCGACGCCTGCCTGGCCAAGCAGGATCTGGCCACCGCCATCCAGCAGCGCGCCCGTGACGGCAACGCCGCCTATGGTGTGACCTCGACGCCGACGCTGATCATCAACGGCACCAGGATCGAGGGCAACGACCCCGAGGCGATCGAGAAGACGCTGAAGGCCGCGGCCAAGTAAGGCC
>DATGXU010000061.1:0-1958 GCA_035298685.1 Magnetospirillum sp.
TCAACACCGAACCCCGCACCCACAAGAGCACCGGCGGGCTTTGGTTCCTGATCCTGTTGGTGATCGTGCTGCTGGCCGCCGCCGCCGCCGGCGGCGCCTATTACTTCCAGGACAAGCTGGTCGGCCTGTGGCCGCAGGCGCACGAATTGCTGACCAGCGCCGGATTGCGCCAGGAACGCCCCGGCGCCGGCCTGGAACTGCGCAATGCCGGCACGCCCGAGCGTTTCGTGCAGAACGACACCGAAGTGCTGATCGTGCGCGGCATCATCGCCAATATTTCCGAGCGGGAACGCCCGGTGCCAACCATGAAGCTGGTGCTGCTGGACCGCGACAAGAACGTGGTGCAGGAAAAGCAGACCCAGCCCCCGGTGACTTCGCTGGACCCCGGCGGCACCGCCGGCTTCCGCATCATCCTGGAACGCCCCGACCCCAACGCCGTCGAAGTCAACGTGCTGTTCGTCGATCCGCGCGAAGCGACGAAATAGCCGCCGCAAAGCCGTGCCCATGTGAACCCCCGGCTCGCGAGAGCCGGGGTTTCACATGGGGAAAGGCATTGGGGGCACTTGACCGCACTGCGGTCAGAACTGCTTCAGCAACCGCTTCAGATAATCGCGTTCGGGCTCGGGCCGCTGGCTTTCGGCGGCGCGGCGGCGGATTTCCTCGAGCAGCTGACGTGACCGCTGCACCTCGGCATGGTCGGGCACGCGGGTGGTGCCGTCGTCGCCCAGGGCGCCGCGCAGGGGGCGGCCCAACGGGTCGCGCGGCACCAGTCCGGGCACGCCCTGGCCATCGGCGGCAAGCTGATCGAGCGTGTCCTGCGCCGCCTGTTGCAGGGCGGCCAAGGCCTGGGCCTGGGACTGGGCGGCATCGGCCCATCTTCCCTGGCCCAACTGTTCGCTGGCGTCGGCCATGGCCTGATCGGCGTCGGCCAGCGAGTCGGGCGCCTGTCCCAATCCCTGGCCCAGCTTGCCCGCCGCGTCCGACAGGGCCTTGCGCAGCTCGCGCTGCGCCGACGACGCCTGAGCGCCGCCATCCTTGCCGTCCTCGCCCGGCTGCAGGGCGCGCTGGTGGCTGGAATCCAGCATTTCGCGCTGACGGCGGGCCACCTCCCGCAATTGCCGCAGGCCGTCCTGGGCGGGGCCGTTGGCCTGGTGGCTGGCGCCGGCCTGCAATCCGTCAAGGATCTGCGACATCTGCCCCAGCATCTGCTTGAGAGCGTCGCGCGCCCCCGCCTGGGCCATGTCGCGCATGGACTGCATCATCTGCTGCAGCTCGTCGCGGCCGATCACCCGCCCGTCGGCATGGGGCAGCGGCGACGCCTGACCATGGCGCGCCATGTGCTCGGCCAGGGCCTGGGTATAGCGTTCCAGCGCCTGCTGGAAACGGTCGAGCAGCGCCCCGATCTCCGCCGCCGAGGCGCCGCCGTCCACCGCTTGTTCCAGGGCGCGGCGGGCTTCCTCGAGGGATTGTTCTGCGCTGGACAGGTCGCCGTCCTCGATGCGCAGCGCCGCCTGCCACAGCAGGTCCTGCACCTCGGGCAGGTCGAAGCCATCCTCGGCGGCCAGGGCATGGCGCGCGGCCCGCAGCATCAGGAAGGTCTTGAGGTCGTCGTTGAACAGCGCCGTATCCGAGGAAACGCCGTCCAGCACTTCCACCGCGCCGGGCGCGTTGTCGGGGTCCTCGGTGACCGCCTTGCGCTGTTCCACCACCGCCGCCGCCACCGGATTGGTGAAGGCGCGTTCCGGCAGGGTGATGGTCACCGTCTCGCCGGTGCCGCTTTGGCCCAAGGCGTCCTCGGCCACCGGCTGCAGTTCGACCGGCATGCCGGCCCACGGATGGGCGGTCAGGTCGAACCAGCCGGCCAGCTCGGCCTGGCGCGTCGGCCCGCCCAGCGGCAACGCCACCACCAGCGGCGGTTCGTCGCCGCCGACGCCGACGCGGCGCACATTCACCCAGGC
>DATGXU010000062.1:0-6002 GCA_035298685.1 Magnetospirillum sp.
CCTCAGCACCATCGACGGCGGCGTCAAACGGCTGGAGACCCTCCTGTGGGGTGGCGACGAGATGGTGTGGGTGGTGCCGTCCTGGCAGGTATGGCCGGTACTCACCGCATTCTTCGACGCCACACGCGACTGGCCCCATGGCATGACCCATGCCGGGGGCGTCGTCGTCTGCCACCACAAGACACCAATCCGTCAGGTGGTTGCCCTGGCACACGACTTGGCCGATCGGGCAAAGGCGACTACTCGTACCGCCAATGCCATCCAGATCGAAATCCTTGAAAGCCTGGACATCCCCGAGCGGTACCTTGACCGCCAGCGGCGGGCGCTGTTCGGCACGGGGGTGAACGACGACGCCTTCACCCTGCGCGGCGAGGACTGGACCGCGCTGACCGCGCGCTTGATTCGCATCCGCGCCGAGGATGGCTTTCCCCGCTCGCAATTGTACCGGCTGCTGCGCAAGACCCGGGACGACCAGCGGGCGCTAACCCGACCGGTGGGCGACGAATTGGCGGCGGTGCTGCTCAAGGGAAAGTACCCGGCACTGGAAGACGGCGACCTTTGCGCCGATCCCGTCGATCTCGCCCGCATCGCCACCTTCTGGGATTACGTCCGATGAGTCGCGTTCGTGTCCAGGCCACCATCCGCCTGACCCTGGAAAGCCCCTTCGTCAGCCAGGGATTGACCTCCGCCGGGTTCGGCTTTGACGTCGCCCAGGCGCGTGGCGCGGACGGCAAGGTGCTTTTGCCCGGCGATCTGCTGCGCGGCAATCTGCGCCAGGCCTTCCTCGATCTGGGGTTCGATCCCGGGCCGTTGTTCGGACGCGAATCCGCCGATGGCGACGAACCCGCGCGGGGACGGCTGATCCTGGGCGATCTGGTTGCGGTCACCTCTGAATCCAATGGTGCCTCGCTGACCCGCATCGAGATTGCCGATGACACCGGCAGCGTCGAATCCGGCGCGCTGGTGTGCATCGAACTGCCGTTCCCCATCGGCCAGCAGGTGGTTCTGGAAGGACCGCTGATCCTGGTCACCACCGACAAAACCGAAATCGACCGCCTGGGCAAGGCGCTGCGACTGATCCCGGCCATCGGCGCCTTCAAATCGGTGGGCTTCGGGCGAGTGGAAAAGGCCGAGATCGTCAAGTCCTCCCGTCGCTCGCTGGTCCTGCCGTCGCCGCGCGCAACCGGAGGCGACCGGGTGCAGGCGACCATGACCTTCGACCGGCCGTTGCTGGTGGATGCGCGCCGCATCGCCGACAATGTGTTCCAGGGGGCCGAGGTCATTCCGGGGGCGGTGTTGAAGGGCGCGCTGGCCGTGCGCCTGGACGGTGCCCTGGCCCAGGACCTGACGGCCGCCGTGTTCGGGCATGCCTTTCCGCTGTTCGACGACAGCGAGACTCTGTCCCATCAAGCCCTGCCCTTGTCCTTGGTCTGCGATGCCGACCAGACAATCCTGCGCGATGCCCTGCACTGTGACAGGCGCGAGCCGCCGTTGCCGAGCGGCAAGGCTCCCAAGTTCAGGACCGACTGGAAAAGCCCGGATGATCTGTTGAGGGAACACGGCCTTACGCCCGACCGCGGTTTCGCCTTCGACACCCGCACCCGCACCGCCATCGATCCCGAGCGCGGCGCGGCAAAGGACGGACAATTGTTCTCCTACTCCATGGTGGTTCCCGGCGATTGCCGCTGGCGTGCGGTGATTGATCGAGGCGATGCCACGCATGATGGGTTCCGCACGCTGTTGGCGGTGCTGGAGGAGGGGCTGGACGGCATCGGAAAAAGCCAGGCCCGGGCCGAAATCCGCCTGTCCGACGCACCGCCGCCGGTGGCCGAACCGGTTCCAGGCAATGGCGATCTGTGGGCGTTGACGCTGAGCACCCCGGCGCTGCTCAACACGCCCGAAGCGTTGAAGGAGCCGGAGGACCTACGGAAGGATTACGCCTCGTACTGGCGCCATGCCGCCGGCATGGAACTCATCAATTTCTTCGCCACCCAGCGGCTGGCCGGTGGCTATCAGGCCATACGCTATCCCAGCCGCAAGGATGGCTATTACCCCTGGCTGTTGACGGAACCGGGATCGGTGTTCCTGCTCAAGGGCGATGGAACGGTCCTGTCGCAACTGCTGCGCGGCAATCTGCCCCTGCCGCCCTGGCTTGCCGGCGCCGACTGGAAAACCTGTCCGTTCATACCCGGCAATGGCTATGGCGCCTTCCGCCTCAACGCCGCCATGGGGGTGCGCCATGTTTGAGCGACGGCTGAAAATCACCGGCACTCTGGAGGTGCTGTCTCCCCCGCACGTCGGCACTGGCGAGCGCGAGTCGCGCGAACTCAAGCCCGGCCAGATCGTGGAGGTCGCCACCGTGGTGCGCGACCACGGAAAAAATCCCTGCCTGCCCGGCCCCACCGTCAAGGGCATCCTGCGCCGACTGGCCGAACAGGCGTTGGGAGAGGACAAGTCCCTGCCCGCCTTTGGCACCAGCAACGACGACAGCGGAACCATGGGCCGGATGTTCGCCTATGCCGCGCTGGCCCGGGGCGACTTTCCCGACGAGGACGCGGCGAGCAAGCACCTCGCCTATTACCAGGGCAACGGAATTTTCATCGAGGCCCGCACCCGCATCGACCGCGCCACCGGCACCGCCGACGACGGCAAGCTGTTCCATGCAGAGATGGTCGCGCCGGGCATCCGCTTCACTTTGCACCTGTCGGTGCTTAGGCCAACCGAGGAAATACTCCTTCCCCTGCAAGCGGCGCTGGGCGCCTTGCAGGCGCCGACGGGCGTCGCCTTCGGCAAAGGGCAAACCGCTGGCAATGGTCGGTTACGCCTGAGCGAGTTATCGGCCGAAATGTTCGAATTGTCCGCCGATGGCGAGATGGTCGGATCGCCATTCCCGCTGATGTCACTGGTCCCCGAGCAGGGGAAGGTGACGGTCCTGTCGCTGTATTGCCGGGGACCCTATCTGGCCCTGGATTCCTCGAAAACTGCTGAACGCCGCAAACCTACCGACGACGAAGATCCGCACGGCAAGGAAAAGAGCAAAACAGCCGAACCGCAATTGCAGGCGCTGGTCAATGCCCACGACCACCCGGTGCTGCGTGGCTCGGCCCTTCTGGGTGTTCTACGGTCGCGGGCGGCGTGGCTGGAGGCACGCGAGCAACAAACAAGCATGAAACTGGTGGACGACCCCGACAAGGTTCATGTTCCGGGAGGCCCACTGACCGCAATCGAACGCCTGTTCGGCGTCGCCGGCTGGCGTGGCGCGTTGATGGTCCGCAGGATCACGGTTGAGGATGGCTTCAAGCCAGTTAGTTTAACCAGCGTGGCCTTGGACCGCTTTTCCATGGCGCCCATAGATAACGCCCTTTTCACCACCCGCGCCTTCGCAAATTGCCGCTTTCGCGTCGAGTTGGAACTGGACGGGCGCGAGGGTGACGCAGCAGGACTGTTCGACAAGCTTCTCGCCGACATTTGCAGCAAGAACAACAGCCTGATGCTGGGCCATGGCGGCGCAAAGGGCTTCGGCTGGTTCGATGTGAAGGAGGCGGAACATGCTTGAAGACCTGATCCGCCAATTGCGGGACCGGAACTATTCCAACGCCCAGATAATCGACACCTGCGGCGATGAAGGCTACGAGGAGTGTGAAATCCTTGCCGCACTGGCCCGGCTCCCGCGACCGCAGGCGCAGCGGCACAGCGCGGCGGTTCAGAGCAGCGGCCGCAAGGCGGCCTCGGGTCCGCCCCGCGACTGCCGCAAAGATCTCATGCGAGCACCTTATCGTTTCGTTGAGTTGAATGACCGGGTGGCGACCGTCGAGGCTCCAACGCCCCACGACCGCCCCATCCCGGAAGGCTGCTGCGCCACCATCACCGTGCGCTGGGTCGCCGAAACGCCGCTGCTGATCGGCGATGAAAAGGACGACATCACCGGGCCATTGCGGCTGTGGGACGACCCCACGGCTCCATTTGCCGTGCCTGGTTCCAGCCTCCGCGGCATGCTGCGCTCAGCGATGGAGATAGTCGCCTTCGGCCGGTTATCGCGACTTAATGCCCACCACCGCTACGGCCTGCGCGATTTCGAGCACCCGTCCTATCGTAACGGGGATTTCCCGTTATCCCAGGTGGACGAGGTTCGGGCCGGTTGGCTGAGCAGGTCGGGCGACGGGTACGCCATTACCCCCTGTCAATGGGCCCAGGTGGAAATCGCCGACCTGGTCGGCCGCGACCGCGCCTTTGAGTGGACAGTAACCGGATTGGAGAACAAGTACCGGCAGTTCCAGATGGGCGGGTTCGACTTCAGTCGCCGTCGGAAATTCGTGCGAGCGGAAGATCGGAACAACAAAATCCTTTTGCGCCCCGACCCCCGGGGTAGCATCGACGGCGTTTTGGTCTTCGCCGATAAGGTCCCCAGCGCCAACCGCGGCGCGTGGGAGAATTCGGGCAAGAAGGTGGAGTACGTCTTTTACGGCGACGAAGGCGCACCTATCGATTTGACGCCGGAAGCCATGGCCCAATTCCGCCGCGCCAATTCCAAGCCCTCGCGCAATAAGTCGGAACCGACCGGAAGCTGGAAAAAGCTGGAAAAGGTGGTCGAGCGAGGACAGCGGATTCCCGTGTTTTATGTCGGGGAACCGAACGCTGAGAAATTCGCCTTTGGCCTGACCCGCCTGTTCAAGGTGCCGCACAAATACCGCGTCGGCGAGTTGCTGGCGCGAAGCGGTCAACAAAAGGACCGCCCCAGCGCTGATGCCCAGGGTGTCGAACGCGGGATCGATTTCGTTGAGAACCTGTTCGGCTATGTGCTGGAGGACGAGGATTTCGCTTTCGACGGATCGCAGGCGAACAAGCCCAATGCACTTGCCCGCAAGGGACGGGTGGCGTTTTCCTTTGGCCTGATCGAAGCCGACTGCGCCATAGAACAAGAGGATGTCGTCGAGACGGTGATGATGGGGCCGCGCGCCTCGTTCGCGCCATTCTACTTGGTGGGCAAGGGACACAAGGATTACAGCGACAAGGATGCCAGATTGGCCGGGCGCAAGCGGTATCTGCCGCGCTATCCAGGCGGAACGGACTCAAGACAACTGGCGAACTCGCTGCACGCACCAAGCGAAAACACGGAAATCCGCACTCGGCTGAAGTTCCTTCTGCCCGCTCCGGACACAGAATTGGCCTTCTCCAGCACGATCCGTCTGCACAATGTCAGCGAGGTCGAGTTAGGAGCAGTACTTTGGACCCTGACCCATGGCGGTGCACCAAGCCGCTACCGCCACATGCTTGGCCGCGCTAAAGCCTTTGGTGCCGGCCAATTGCGGGTCGATCAAATTACCTTGTCGATAGTACCCAACGACCCCGCCCATCCACCCACGGCTGCGGCGGACATTACCCACTTTCTCGAGGCATTCGAAGAAGCCATGGTGAGAGCCGTGGGACCAGGATGGCGCAATTCGCCGCAAATCACCCAGTTCCTCGCCACTTCGGACCCAGAGCGCGGCAAGACATTGGCCGATCTGGGCGAATTGTCCTACCTCTCCGAACTCAGGGACTTTGCCGCGTTGCGGAAGACTACCAAGATGCTCGCCACCGAGGAGGCGCCTTGTCGGCAAGAAACGTTCCTCTCCATAAAAATAGGGGAATGATGCATTCTTGAAGTTATATCAAACCCACAAGAGATGTTGTTAAGTGGTGGAGGCGGGTGACCATGTGGTCGCCGCTATGGAACGCCTGGCGTTCTTGCGCGGCACAGCACCGGGCAAACCAAGTCGATAGCGGGCGGGAATTCGTGTCAAAGGTGCTCGATCACTGAGCTTACATGAACGGTGTCGTTCTGGCTTTCTCTAGTGCACTGACGCAAGCATAAGATTCACATGCGCCTTGGTCTGTGCGATTCTGTGGGCATGGCCCAGACTGTCAGCATCCCCACCCTTCCCCCTGAAGACCGCGCGCGCTTGGCCTCGGTCATCGGGGATCGCAACAGCCCGCAGAAGCACGTCCAGCGGGCACGGATT
>DATGXU010000063.1:0-2144 GCA_035298685.1 Magnetospirillum sp.
CCGAGGTCAAGGCCGGCGTGCCCGCCCCCACCGCCGCTCCGCCGGCCGTGGTCAAGGATGCGACCCCTGCCGTTCCGGCGGGCGAGGCCAAGGAATCCGCCGTTGCCGCCCAGACCATCCGCGTCAACGTCGAGCTGCTCGAAAACCTGATGACCCTGGTGTCCGAGCTGGTGCTGACCCGCAACCAGCTGCTGCAGATGGTGCGCGGCCGCGACGACAGCGAGTTCACCGCGCCGCTGCAGCGCCTGTCCCACATCACCACCGACCTTCAGGAAGGTGTGATGAAGACCCGCATGCAGCCCATCGGCAACGCCTGGGCCAAACTGCCGCGCATCGTCCGCGACCTCTCGGTCGAAATGGGCAAGAAGATCGACCTGCAGATGCTGGGCGCCGAGACCGAACTCGACCGCCAGGTGCTCGAGCTGATCAAGGACCCGCTCACCCACATGGTGCGCAACTCGGCCGACCACGGCCTGGAAGGTCCGGAAGAGCGCAAGAAGGGCGGCAAGCCCGAGGTCGGCAAGGTGGTGCTGAACGCCTTCCACGAAGGCGGCCACATCATCATCGAGATTTCCGACGACGGCCGTGGCCTGAATCTGGACAAGATCAAGCAAAAGGCCATCACCGGCGGCTTGGCCACCGAGTCCGAGCTGGACTCCATGACCCCGCAGCAGATCTACCAGTTCATCTTCAAGGCCGGTTTCTCGACCGCCGAAAAGGTGACCTCGGTGTCGGGTCGCGGCGTCGGCATGGACGTGGTGCGCACCAACATCGAGAAGATCGGCGGCACCGTCGAGCTGAAATCGTGGCCGGGCAAGGGCTCGACCTTCGTCATCAAGATCCCGCTGACCCTGGCCATCGTGTCGGCGCTGATCGTCGAATGCGCCAACGAGCGTTTCGCCATCCCGCAGATCAGCGTGCTGGAACTGGTGCGGACCACCGCCAATTCCGAACACGGCATCGAGATGATCAACAACGCGCCGGTGCTGCGCCTGCGTGATCGCCTGCTGCCGCTGGTGTCGCTGAAGCGCCTGCTGCGCCTGACCGACGAACAGTCGACCCAGGAAACCTTCATCGTGGTGACCCAGGTCGGCACCTACACCTTCGGCATCATCGTCGATCGCGTGTTCGACACCGAAGAAATCGTGGTCAAGCCGGTGGCGCCCATCCTGCGCCACATCTCGATGTTCTCGGGCAACACCATCCTGGGCGACGGCTCGGTGATCATGATCCTCGATCCCAACGGCATCGCCGGCGCCACCGGCGAATCGGCCCTGCTGGGCGGTGGCCAGACCACCGAACAGGCGGTGGTGCGCGACATGCACGGCGACGCCAAGACCTCGCTGCTGGTCTTCCGTGCCGGCGGCGACGACCTCAAGGCGGTTCCGCTGGCCCTGGTCGCCCGTCTCGAGGAAATCGAGGTCAAGGACGTCGAGTACAGCCACGGCAAGCCCATGGTCCAGTACCGTGGCCACCTCATGCCGCTGGTCGCCATCGACGGTTCCACCCATTTCCGCGACGAGGGCCGCCAGCCGGTGCTGGTGTTCTCGGACCGCGAGCACACCATGGGCCTGGTGGTCGACGAGATCGTCGACATCGTCGAGGATCGCCTGAAGGTCGAGCTGACCGCCGACAATCCCGGCGTCATCGGCACCGCCGTCATCGCCGGCAAGGCCACCACCATCATCGACGCCGGCTATTACCTGCCGCAGGCGTTCGGCGACTGGTTCGGCCGTGGCGACAAGGAATTCGGCAACGACGAGCATAGCGCGCCGCGAATCCTGCTGGTGGACGACAGCCCGTTCTTCCGCAACCTGCTGACCCCGCTGCTGTCGGTGGCCGGCTACGAGGTGACCGCGGTCGAAGGTGCCGATCGGGCGCTGCAGCTGCGCGAGCAGGGCAACGACTTCGACATGATCATCAGCGACATCGAAATGCCGGGCATGAGCGGCTTCGAGTTCGCCACCGCCGTGCGCGCCGACGGCCGCTGGCAGGGCACGCCGATGATCGCGCTGTCCAGCCACGCCACCGAGAAGGACTTCGAGCGTGGCCGTCAGGTCGGCTTCAATGATTACGTCGCCAAGTTCGACCGCGACTCGTTGCTGCAAACCATCGCGGCCACGCTTGCCGCCATCAAAGGTGCC
>DATGXU010000064.1:0-2469 GCA_035298685.1 Magnetospirillum sp.
AGGGACTGGTGTATTCCGGCAAGGGGGGCGCCACCCACGTGACGCCGCTGCTGGGCGACAGCTTCACCTCGCCGCTGTCCACCGTCTTGCGGCAACGGCCCGAGACTACCCTGGATTACCTGGAATTCCGCTCGATCGTCGAGGGCTCGGCGGCCTATCTGGCGGCACTGCGCGGCACCGAGGTGGACCGCGACCTGATCCATTCCTGCTTCGAGAAGATGGAACAGGCCCACACCCAGGACGACCCCTCGGAAGAGGCCGACGCCGACGCCGACTTCCACCTGTCCATCTACGAAGCGTCGCACAACGTGGTCATGCTGCACATCATGCGCTCGCTGTCCGACATGCTGCGCAACGACGTCTTCTACAACCGCGCCAAGCTGTACCTGCGCAAGGGCGTGCGCGACCTGCTGCTGGCCCAGCACCGCGCCGTCCACGACGCCGTCATGTCCGGCGACCCATTGGCGGCACGCAGCGCGGCGGAAGCTCACATCGCCTTCACCCGCGACGCGCTGATGGAAATCGCCAAGGCGGATGCCCGGCTGGAGGTGTCGCTGCGCCGCATCAGCAAGAGCGATCTGGTCGCAATTCGTAAGAAATAATGTTGCTACTTTGGGCCTAAAAACTCAACAGCACGGCAACCAAAAGTGAATGCCGTGAAAACAAGCCCCCAAAAGCTTGCCGGCTGATAAAATCCCGCAATATGGGGTTTGACAAAGCCCTCCCCTTCCCTATACCAAAGGAATATGCAGAGGGAGAGGGTGAGGATGATGTTCAACTTCAAGAAGAACAACGAGGCACAGGACCGCCTTTCCGCCCTGGACAAATCGCAGGCGGTCATCGAATTCACCCCCGATGGCACCATCATCGACGCCAATGCGAATTTCCTGAAAGCGTTGGGGTACGAGCTTGCCGAGATCAAGGGCAAGCACCACAGCATGTTCGTCGAGGCCGCCTACCGCGACAGCCCCGACTATCGCGACTTCTGGGACAAGCTGCGCCGCGGACAGGCACAAGTCGCCCAGTTCAAGCGCATCGGCAAGGGCGGCCGTGAGGTTTGGATCGAGGCGTCCTACAACCCGTTGATGGATGCTAGCGGCAAGGCCTACAAGGTCATCAAATACGCCATCGACGTCACCGCGCAGAAGATGGAGCTGGCCGACCTGCAAGGCCAGGTCAACGCCATCCGCAAGTCGCAGGCGGTGATCGCCTTTGCCATGGACGGCACCGTCATCGACGCCAACGACAATTTCCTGAAGACGCTGGGCTATACCCTGGCCGAGATCAAGGGAAAGCATCACAGCATGTTCGTCGAGCCGGCCTATCGCAACAGCCGCGAATACGACGAATTCTGGGCCAAGCTGCGCGCCGGTGAATTCCAGGCGGCGCAATACAAGCGCATCGGCAAAGGCGGCCGGGAAGTATGGATCGAGGCGTCCTACAACCCGATCTTCGATCCCAACGGCAAGCCTTACAAGGTGGTCAAGTTTGCCACCGACATCACCAGCCAGATCAATCTTCTGGGCAATCTGAAGCAGTTGATCGACCAGAACTTCGCCGAGATCGACGCCGCCATCGGCCAGACCACCCGGCAGGCGGACACCGCCGGCCACGCCGCCTCGGAAACGCTGGGCAATGTCCAGATGGTCGCCTCGGCGGCCGAGGAACTGGCGGCATCGGTCAGCGAAATCTCGCAAAGCATGGCCAAGTCGCAAGCCGCCAGCGACGGCGCCTTCAGCCGCGTGGCGGCGGCGGGCGAATCCACCCAGAAGCTGGCCGAGGCGATCCTGTCCATGGGCGGCATTGTCGGCTTGATCCAGAACATCGCCGGTCAGATCAATCTGCTGGCTTTGAACGCCACCATCGAATCGGCGCGTGCCGGCGAGGCCGGCCGTGGCTTCGCCGTGGTCGCCAACGAAGTCAAGAACCTGGCCAATCAGGCCGCCCGCGCCACCGAGCAGATCAGCACCGAAATCGAAGCGGTCCAAGCGGTGTCCAACACGGTGGTGCAGGCGCTGGACGACATCCGCGGCAGCATCGACAGCGTGCGCGAATACGTTTCGGCGACCGCCTCGGCGGTCGAGGAGCAAAGCGCGGTCACCCGCGACATGTCCTCCAACATGCAAAGCGCCTCGTCGGCGGTGTCCACCATCACGCAGAACATCGGTGAAATCAGCGCCGCCGCCCTGCAAGCCGAAAGCGCCGTCACCAAGACCAAGGAAGCCGCCAACATCCTGGCGCGCTGATCCTGACACTCACCAAAAAAAATGGGTCATCACGGATTAGCGGGGAGACGGCAAACGCCGCATTGCCGTCCCGGACGCCGTCATGCCCGCGCTTGACGCGGGCATCCACGTGCGGGCGCCCCACCCATTGTTGCCAATAGACTTTTCGCGGAAACACGTGGATCGCCGGGTCAAGCCCGGCGATGACGTTGAAGGCAAGTTCCCCGGAATTCCGCGATGAACC
>DATGXU010000065.1:0-4796 GCA_035298685.1 Magnetospirillum sp.
GGATTGGAAACGGGTGCGGGACTACGTCGACCTCGGCGGCAGGGCCGCCGGCGAGGTCGGCGGCGTGTCGCGGACGCTGATGCTCCGCCATTTTGCCGAAAAGCAGTGGGGACGGGACGAGAACAGCGTCCTGCTCTACGAAGCGTTCCAGCACGTCCCAACCCTGTTCGAGGCGATCATCGAGGAGACGTTGGACGGGGTGGTGAAGATGACCGCGCCGCTACGTCACCGCCTGCGCCGCCAAGCCGAGACCGGCCGCCACTTTCCGGAATTTGGTGAAGACGAATTCGTATCCTTGTTCGACCTGTATACTCGCCTCTCCGGGAATCCCCAGATCCGTGCCGCCGGCTTTCCAGACGATCTGGTGAACGAATACCGTCAGAGCTTTGATGTGGCTGTATTACAAAGAATCGCAGAACAACAAGATCGCTTGCCGGGGGCGTTCGATAGGACATTCCATCAATATTGGCGGCGCTTGGCCGAGGCTGGGTGGCCCAATTTCTCAAGCCGCGTTCGCGTCAGCGAGATCGAGCATCTGGTCACAGAACATCTGCCGACCAAACTCTCGGACACGGCCCCCTTTCCGTTGGGGGACGGGAAGTTCCTCCAGGCCGACGAGCTCCTATTCCTGTGCCCCAAACGCGCCATAGTCGAAACCCGCAACGACGGGATCTGCGATGTCAGTCGTTATTTCGCTGTTGGCCGGGTGACGCCAAACGACCTCATGAACCATCTCGCCCCAAGTGATAAGGGGATATTCGCCCGCTATGGCGAGACTCCCGAGGACCGCCGGCTGGGGCTCAACACCCACGCGCTCCGGCACTTGCAGAACACAGAATTGTTCCGTCTCGGCATCGCCGACGCAGTGATCACCAAGCGGTTCAACCGGCGCACCATCGTCCAGAGCTACGAGTACGATCACCGCAGCCTCGCCGAGGATCTGGCGGCAATCGACCTGCCGACGGCGGCGCAGGAACTGCCGGAAAAGGCACGTACCGTGGCCGCGATGATACAGGCGGGCAAGGCGTCTGGTCCCATCGTCGATACCTTCAAGCGGATTCAGACGGAGTTCGGCGACGACCGCGCGTTCGAGTTCCTGGCGGCCGAGGCGGACGGATTCCATGCCACGCCGTATGGCCATTGCATCAACAGCTTCACCATCGACCCCTGCCCCAAGCACCTTCAATGCTTCGATGGCTGCAACCACTTGGTCGCCACCGACATTGAGCGGCATCGCCGCAACCTGGAACAGACAAGGGCAGCCATGGCCAGAGCGGTTGACGAAATCAAGGAGCGGCGGCCCGGTGTCGGGCGCGACAACCAGCTCCGGCACGCGGAAGCGATGATCGCCAGCATCGACACGGTGCTGGGGACGACGGACGGAAAGCGGCCATTCCCGGACGGACCGGACCGTTCCGCTCCGATCGGCAAGCAGAGGACACTTTTCGATGTCTGAAGTCCCCTTCCCTTCCCGCCGTACAAGCGAAGCGGAACAGACGGACCGCACCTTCATTGCGATCCTGGATGTGATGCTTCAGGACAACGAGACCATCACCGCACGGGCCGTGGCTCGCCGGTTGGAGGGAGTTGACCACGCGTCGTCCATCACCCGCGACCCCTGGCGGAATGCCAGACTTGCGGAGTGGCAGTCTCGCCAAACGGAACTACGCCGGATTATCGAGCGGACGGACAAATGCTCGAAATCCAACCTTGCCGCCGCCTTGGAGCGAAAGGATGCCCGTATCCGTGAACTGGAGGAGCGGGTTGCGCTGCTGACTGCCTCTCATCGTGCCATGATTCATGCCATTGGTGAGATGGGCGGAATGCGCGCCTGGTCTCGGTTTTTCGATGATTATGGGGCGGCATTGGAGCGGCTGCGGGATCTCGGGGCAATGCCGACGGCAACGATCTCCCCTTTTCCCGCACACGTCGATGACAAGGCGGATACAGATGGATAAACAGAGACGGACCATGTGATTTGATTTCACAGGGCACGCAGGCTCTTAATAGAAATCCGTAGGAGACGATAGCATGGACCGTTTTACCGTTTCCCTTGACGAGGAACTGCTGACGCAGTTCGACGACTACATCCGTCGTCGGGGGTACGGAAACCGTTCCGAGGCGGTGCGCGACATTCTGCGCCAGACTCTGGAGGCCGAGCGGCTGACAGACGAGGAAGGCGGCCATTGTGTCGCCTGTCTGTCCTACATCTACAATCACCATGAGCGGGAACTGTCGCGGCGGCTAACCCAGGCCAGCCATGCCCACCACGATTTGACGCTATCGACCCTGCATGTCCATCTGGACCATGAGAACTGCATGGAGGTCAGCATCCTCCAGGGATCGACCGCATCGGTGCGTCGTTTCGCCGATACCATCACGGCGGAAACGGGGGTGCGTCACGGTGCGCTCAATGCTGTGCCGGTTGAGATGAAGGTGACCGACACCCATCACCACGATGGCGACGACGAAGGCCACGGACATTCCCATCCGCACCCGCATCCGCACGTCCACAGTAGCCCGAAAACCTGACTGGCTTCAGGATTCGTCGGTCAACCGGCCGTGGTCCAGCCGCACCCGCCGGGTGGCGATGCGGTCGAGGAACGCCTTGTCGTGCGAGATGACTACCATGGCCTGGGGCAGACCCAGCAGGATGTCGGTCAACCGCGCCTCGGTCGCCTCGTCCAGCGCGTTCGTGGGTTCGTCCAGCAGCAGCACGTCGGGGCGCATGGCCAGCACGGTGGCCAGGGCCACCAGCCGTTTCTGGCCACCCGACAGCTTGTGAGTGATGCGGTCCTCGAACCCGTTCAGCCCCAGCATGCCCAGGGTCTCGGTGACGATGGCGCGGGCCTCGGCCGGGCGCTTGCCCAGGTTCAGCGGGCCGAAGGCGACGTCTTCTGCTACCGTTGGGCAGAACAACTGGTCGTCGCTGTCCTGGAACAGGATGCCGGCGCGGGCACGTACTTCCTTGAAGTCCTTCTCCATCTGCCTTTGGACGCCGAAGGCTTCGATGGTGCCGGTGGACGGCTTGAGCAGGCCGACCATGAGATGGAACAGCGTGGTCTTCCCGGCGCCGTTGGGACCGGTCAGAGCAACCTTTTCGCCGGGGGCAAGGTGGAACGAGGCGTCGTTCAGAACCGGGCGGCTGCGGTCGTAGGCAAAGCTAATACCGTTCAGGCGGAAGAATGGGGCCATGTTCAAAGCGTCTCGATGGTCATGAGTATGACCATACCCGCCAGCGACGCCAAAGCGAACAATCCATCGGGGCGCTGGAAACGGGTCGGTTCGTCCATGGACGGAAAAGAACCATCGAAGCCCCGGCAGCGCATAGCGGCGACGATGCGTTCCGACCGCTCGACACTGTGCACCATCAGCATGCCGAATAGGTAGCCGACGCTGCGCCAAGTGTGGCGGTCGCTGCGCATGGTGAAGGCGCGCGCCTTCATGGCGGTGCGCAGGCGACGGTATTCCCGATGCAGCACGTCTAGATAGCGCACGGTGAACAGGTAGAGATGCACCAGCTTTTCCGGTGTCCCCAGCCGTCCGAGGGCCTGCCCGAGGGCGACGGTGTCCATGGAACCGACCAGGGCCAGCACCATCAGCACCACAGCGTTGGCCTTGAACAGGATCGCCAGGGCTTGGGCCAGCCCCTGGCGCGAAGCGTCCAGGCCATACACGCTAATCAGGGTATCGCCGGGCACGGTGAACGGCAGCATGACCAGGGCCAGCACCATAAAGCCATCCAGTGCCAGCATGTGGCGCAGGGTCGGGCGCAGTTCCAGGCGGGCCAGGATGGCGGCGACCACCGCCAACGCCACGGCCATCCCCAACGTCGGCAGGTGGTTCAGGCTGACCACCAGCAACGCGAAGGTCCCGGCGGACAGAATTCGGGTGCGGGGATCGAGGCGGCTGATCAGGCCGCTGCGCTCCAGGGTGGCGTGCAGACTGGCGTGACAGGCGCAGTCATCACCCAACAAATTGGCTTCGCCGTTGTGGGGGTGCAGCCCGCTCACGGCATCGCCGTCTGCTTGGAGCGCAAGGGCTGGGATGAGCGCGGCTTACGGTTGGCCCAGCCAAAGGCCAGACCTGCCAGGCCGACGATGTAGCCGATGCCGCCGATCACGTCGTGCCACCAAATCTTTTCCTGATAGGCATCGATCTGCTCGCGCAAGGGCCGGATCTGGCGAGAGATGCTCTGGTCGATGAAGGCCCGTAGGTCCCCCGAATCGGCGATGACATTGGCCTGGGTCGCTGGGGATGCCGGGGATGACGCCGTCGGCGTCGTATTGGTGGAACCGGCAAGCGGCAGATTGTCAGGCAACTCTGCGGCGGTGACGGTGAAGCTGGACCTGTGGCCGTCGTCACCGTCCACGGCAATGACATGGTCCATGCGCCGCGTGGCCACGAAGCTGAATTGCCCCTGGTCATCGGTCAGTCCCTCGAAGACCGTGCTGCCGTCCGCCCCCTGCGCAGTCACCTTGGTTTGCTGGGCCCGGCTGTCGCCGTTGAAATAGGCGTAACCGGAAATGGTCGCGCCGGTAGCCGAGGCGAACACCTTCATCTTGTGCGCCAGGGCGGGAGTATTCCCAGCCATCAGAGCCAGTGCCGCCACGGTGATGGCGAATGCGAAACGTCGGATCATTCCGGGCTCTCCTCGGCAACGGTTTCGCCCGAACGGGCGATGAACTCTGGCTTGACCCTGAGAACCAGGCCGATGGCGGCAGCGGTGAATGCCGCCTCGATGACCATGACCGGCACATGGGTGAAGACGATCAGTTTGGCGGCGGGGATGAACT